>JAIWOS010000174.1 GCA_020217265.1 Thiobacillus sp.
ATGCGCCCCGCATTAGGCGCGTAGCTCAGCTGGTTAGAGCACCACCTTGACATGGTGGGGGTCGTTGGTTCGAGTCCAATCGCGCCTACCAACACATTCATCGGGTCGGGATGACCTCTGGGGGTTGCGAAATGTCACCGCGAACTTGCATGGTGCTGGCCGGATTGAACCGGCCTGGATAAATACCGGCGCATTGCTGTTCGCAGTTGTTCCTGCATCCCTCTGTAATTCAAAAGCGCGGCCGGTCCGCGCTTTTTTCATGTCCGGAGTCTGAAACATGGTCAACGTCACGCTTCCCGATGGTTCGGTCCGCCAGTTCGAATCGGCGGTCACGGTTGCCGAGGTGGCCGCCAGCATCGGCGCGGGCCTCGCCAAGGCCGCGCTCGCCGGCAAGGTGGACGGCCGGCTGGTCGATACCAGCTACCGCATCGAACGCGACGCCACGCTCGCCATCGTCACCGCCAAGGATGCCGAGGCGCTCGACCTCATTCGCCACGACGCCGCGCACGTGATGGCGCAGGCGGTGCAAGAGCTGTATCCGGGCACGCAGGTGACCATCGGTCCGTCGATCGAGGACGGCTTCTATTACGACTTCGCGCGCGACACGCCCTTCACGCCGGAAGACCTGGTCGCCATCGAAAAGCGCATGGAAGAGATCGTCAAGCGCGATCTGCCAATCAAGCGCGAGGTGTGGGAGCGCGAAGAAGCCAAGAAAGTGTTCGCCGATCTGGGCGAAAGCTACAAGGTGCAGATCATCGACGAGGTCATTCCCGCAGGCGAGGAACTCACGATCTACCGGCAGGGCGACTGGTTCGACGTCTGCCGCGGCCCGCACCTGCCGTCCACCGGCAAGCTGCCGCGCGCGTTCAAACTGATGAAGCTGGCCGGGGCCTACTGGCGCGGCGACTCGAAGAACCCGATGCTGCAGCGCATCTACGGCACGGCGTGGGCGAAAAAGGAAGATCTCGACGCCTACCTGCACCGCCTCGAAGAAGCCGAGAAGCGTGATCATCGCAAGCTCGCGAAGCAACTCGATCTCCTGCACATGCAGGACGAGGCGCCGGGCATGGTGTTCTGGCATCCCAAGGGCTGGGTGATCTGGCAGCAGATCGAACAGTACATGCGGCAGAAGTTCGTGGAATACGGCTACCAGGAGGTGAGGACGCCCGCGGTCATGGATCGCACCTTGTGGGAAAAATCCGGCCACTGGGAAAACTACCGCGACAACATGTTCACCACCGCGTCGGAAAACCGCGATTACGCAGTCAAGCCCATGAACTGTCCGGGGCATGTGCAGATCTTCAACTCGGGCCTGCACTCCTACCGCGACCTGCCGCTCAGGCTCGCCGAGTTCGGCTCCTGTCACCGCAACGAACCCTCGGGCGCGCTGCACGGCATCATGCGCGTGCGCGGCTTCACGCAGGACGACGCGCACATCTTTTGCACCGAGGAACAGGTCGAGCAGGAAGTCGCCGATTTCATCGTCATGCTGCAGAAGGTCTACGCCGACTTCGGTTTCAATGACGTGCTGGTGAAGCTGTCGACGCGCCCGGAGAAGCGCGTCGGCTCGGACGAAAGCTGGGACCGCGCCGAAGCCGCGCTGGCTGCCGCGCTGGAAAAGAACGGCCTGGCGTTCGATCTGCAGCCCGGCGAAGGCGCGTTCTACGGCCCCAAGATCGAATTCACGCTGAAGGACACGCTGGGGCGCCTGTGGCAGTGCGGCACCATCCAGCTCGACTTCAACCTGCCGGTGCGGCTGGGCGCCGAGTACGTCGCCGAAGACAACAGCCGCAAGATTCCGGTGATGCTGCACCGCGCCATCCTCGGTTCGATGGAACGCTTCATCGGCATCCTCATCGAGCACCACGCCGGCAATTTTCCGCTGTGGCTGGCGCCGGTGCAGGCGATGGTGCTCAACATCAGCGACCGGCAGGCCGAATTTGCGGAAAAAGTCACGGCCCGGCTGCGCGAGGCGGGCATCCGCGCAGCTTCCGACTTGAGCAATAATAAAATTACCTATAAAATTCGAGAACATAGCTTGCAAAAGCTGCCTTACCTGCTGGTGGTTGGCGACAAGGAAATGGAAGCCGGCGCGGTTTCCGTCCGCGCCCGCGGCAATCAGGATCTGGGGCAGCTGGGTTTGGATGACTTCATCGCGCGTTTGGAAAACGAAATTCAGGCGCGCTAGTTAAGGCGGTCAAACAAGGCGTCGGGGCGGTGTCCCGCGCCTTGATTGTTTTTGACCGGGTTTGCCCGATGCCTTGCAGCGGGTTTTGATTTGGAGAACAGCTCATCGCGACAGAAAAGAAACAGACACGCATCAACGGCGAAATTACAGCGCCAGAGGTGCGTCTGGTCGGTGTGGAAGGCGAACAGCTTGGCATCGTGAAGATCTACGAAGCCTTGCGTCAGGCAGAAGAAGCGGACCTGGACCTGGTTGAAATTGCGCCCACGGCGCAGCCGCCCGTGGTCAAGATCATGGACTACGGCAAGTTCAAGTACCAGGAAAGCAAGAAGCAGCACGAAGCCAAGCTGAAGCAAAAGCAGGTCCAGATCAAGGAAATCAAGTTCCGTCCGGGGACCGACGAAGGCGATTACCAGATCAAGCTGCGCAACCTGATCAAGTTTCTGGAAGAAGGCGACAAGACCAAGATCACGCTGCGTTTCCGGGGGCGCGAAATGGCGCACCAGGAAATCGGCATGGCCCAGTTGAAACGGGTCGAGGCCGATCTGGCCGAGTATGCGGTGGTCGAGCAGTTTCCCAAGATGGAAGGCCGCCAGCTCGTGATGATGCTGGCGCCGAAGAAAAAGGCCGCGGCCAAGGCCTGATCGATTTCAGGGAAGGTGTTTCCCTGCCCGGCGACGGGCGAAAAACACCGCACAAGTGGGGTCGGGTAGGTGAAGCATTCCGCGTCGCGGGATCACCTGGCCACATGACATAAAGGAAAGCATCATGCCCAAGATGAAAAGCAAGAGCGGTGCCGCCAAGCGGTTCCGCGCCCTTGGCGGCGGCGGCTTCAAGCGCTCGCACGCCTTCATGCGCCACATCCTCACCAAGAAGAGCACCAAGCGCAAGCGCCAGCTGCGCGGGATGGAAACCGTCAACGCCAGCAACCACAAGGCGGTTGCGCGGATGTTGCCCTACGCATAAAGGAGAGCTCACATGCCACGCGTCAAACGGGGTGTAACCGCCCGCGCCAGCCACAAGAAAATCCTCGACGCCGCCAAAGGCTACCGCGGCCGCCGCAAGAACGTCTTCCGCATCGCCAACGAAGCGGTGATGAAGGCAGGCCAGTATGCCTACCGCGACCGCCGTCAGCGCAAGCGCCAGTTCCGCGCGCTGTGGATTGCCCGTATCAACGCGGCAGCCCGCCAGCACGGCCTGACCTACAGCGTGTTCATGAATGGCCTCTCGCGCGCCGAGATCGGCGTCGACCGCAAGGTGCTGTCCGACATCGCGATCTTCGACAAGGACGCCTTTGCCAAGATCGTCGATCAGGTCAAGGCCAAGCTCGCCGCGTAAGCAATACCCAAGCAACAAGAAAAGGCCGCAAGGCCTTTTTTTGTTGGTGAGGCTTGAAACCCCGTTTATCCGCCGGAAACGAAAAAGCGCGTCGCACCAGCCCGCATTTCTTCTCGCCTCGCGGATGAATTCAAGATCCAGGCACCTTTCATGCGCACTCCTAACGAAATCGTCGCCGAAGCCCTGACAGCCATCCATGGCTGCGCCGACCTGCACACGCTGGAGCAGGTCAAGGCGGTCTACCTGGGCAAGAACGGCCAGCTCACCGAACTGCTGAAATCCCTGGGCGGCATGCCGGCCGACGAGCGAAAGACCGCCGGCGCGCGCATCAACGAAGCCAAACAGGCCGTTGAAACCGCGCTCAAGGACAAGCGCGAGGCGCTGCAGCAGGCCGAGCTCGACCGCCAGCTCGCGGCCGAGACGCTGGACGTGACGCTGCCTGGCCGCGGGCTCGGACAAGGCGGCCTGCATCCCGTGTCGAAAACGCTGTCGCGCATCCAGGCGCTGTTTCATTCGATCGGCTTTACGGTTGCCACCGGTCCCGAGATCGAAACCGATTTCTACAACTTCACAGCGCTCAACATCCCCGAGGATCACCCGGCGCGGGCGATGCACGACACCTTCTATCTCCAGAGCGGCGAACTGCTGCGCACCCACACCTCGCCGGTACAGGTGCGCTACATGCAGAAGCACGAGCCGCCGCTTCGCATCATCGCGCCGGGGCGTGTCTACCGCTGCGACTCCGACGTGACGCACACGCCGATGTTCCACCAGGTCGAAGGCCTGTGGGTGGACGAGAGCGTTTCGTTTGCCGATCTCAAGGGCGTGCTGGCCGACTTCATGCGCAACTTCTTCGAGCGCGACGATTTGCCGGTGCGCTTCCGCCCGTCGTTCTTCCCCTTCACCGAACCGTCGGCCGAGATGGACATCGGCTGCGTGATGTGCGCAGGCGTTGGCTGCCGCGTCTGCTCGCACACCGGCTGGCTGGAAGTGCTGGGCTGCGGCATGGTGCACCCCAACGTGTTCCGCCACGTGAACATCGACACCGAGCGCTTCATCGGCTTCGCCTTCGGGCTGGGCGTGGAGCGGCTTGCGATGCTGCGTTACGGGGTCGACGATCTGCGGCTGTTCTTCGAGAACGATCTGCGTTTCCTTAAACAATTCAATTAAGCAAGGCGCACCCATCATGCAATTCTCCGAAGCCTGGCTGCGTACCCTGGTCAATCCCGCGCTCGACACGCAGGCACTTGCGCACGCCCTCACCATGGCGGGGCTGGAAGTCGAGGCGCTCGAACCGGCTGCGCCCGCGTTTTCCCATGTCGTCGTCGCAGAGATTCTTTCGGCGGAAAAGCACCCCGACGCCGATCGCCTGCGGGTGTGTCAGGTCGATGTCGGCGAAGCCAGCCCCGTCACCATCGTCTGCGGCGCGCCCAACGCGGCCACCGGCCTCAAGGTGCCGTGCGCCCGCCCGGGCGCCAAGCTGCCCGGCATCGAAATCAAGGTGGCCAAGGTGCGTGGCGTCGAGTCCTTCGGCATGCTGTGCTCGACGAAGGAACTGGGCCTGGAGGGCAATGCCGACGGCCTGATGGTGCTGGCCGACGATGCGCCGGTAGGCGAGGATTTTCGCAGCTATCTCAACCTCGACGATACCCTCGTCACGCTGAAGCTCACCCCCAACCGTGCGGACTGCCTTTCGCTCGCGGGTCTGGCGCGCGAGGTTGGCGCCATCACCGGCAGCGAGGTGCGCCTGCCGCATATCGAGCCGGTCGCGCCCACCATCGATGACAGCGTCGCGGTCAGCGTGCAGGCGCCCGACGCCTGCCCGCGCTACCTTGCGCGAACCGTGCGCGGCATCGACGCGCAGGCGGCCACGCCGCGCTGGATGGCCGAGCGCCTCGAACGCAGCGGTATCCGTCCGCTGCTGGCACCAGTCGACATCACCAACTACGTGCTGCTCGAGCTTGGCCAGCCCATGCACGCCTTCGCGCTGTCGCGGCTGGCCGGCGGCATCGAGGTGCGCATGGCACGGCCGGGCGAGACGCTCGAACTCCTGAACGGACAGACCGCCGAACTTGCCCCCGACATGCTGGTGATCGCCGACGCCAACGGCCCGGTCGCGCTTGCCGGCATCATGGGTGGGCAACCGACCAGCGTGGAGAAATTCACCGTCGACGTGCTGCTCGAAGCCGCCTTCTTCGCGCCCGCCGCCATCGCGGGCCGTGCACGCCGGCTCGGGCTTTCCACCGACTCGTCGCACCGCTTCGAGCGCGGCGTCGATTTTGCGGCGGTGCGTCAGGCCATGGAGCGCGCCACCCGGCTGCTGATCGACATCTGCGGTGGTCAGCCCGGCCCGGTCGTCGAAGTCGCCGCGCAGTTGCCGCGGCGCGATCCCATCGTGCTGCGGCTGCCGCGCCTGGCACGCGTCGCCGGCATTGCGCTCGACGCCGACCAGGTCGCGCGCGGCTTCAATGCGCTCGGCGCAGCGTGCGAACGCCGCGACGACACGCTCGTTGTGACCCCGCCCAGCTTTCGTTTCGACCTCGCCATCGAGGAAGACCTGATCGAGGAAGCCGTCCGACTGCATGGCTACGATGCCATTCCCGCGCAGCCGCCGGCGGCGCCCTCGCGCATGCTGCCACAGGATGAAACGCGGGTGGCCGACGATGCCCTGCGACAGATGCTGGTGGGCCTCGACTACCAGGAAGTCATCACCTACAGCTTCGTCGACCCGGCCTGGGAAGCCGCGCTCGATGCCACGGCGCGACCGCTGTCGCTGGCCAACCCCCTGGCCAGCCAACTCTCGGCGATGCGCACCACGCTGTGGGGCGGGCTCATCGAAACCCTGCGCCACAATCTCAACCGCCAGCAGGAGCGCGTGCGCATTTTCGAACTCGGGCGGGTGTACGCCTCGCTCGACGAGCAGCCGATGAAACTGGGCGGCCTGGCTTACGGCGCCGTCGTGCCCGAGCAATGGGGGACAGCGTCGCGCCGCGTCGACTTCTTCGACGTGAAGGGCGACCTCGAGCGTCTGTGCGGGCAGGCGCTCGACGCGCGCCGCGGCACGCACCCTGCGCTGCATCCGGGCCAGAGTGCCGAAATCTGGGCCGACGGCCGGCCGGCGGGCTGGCTGGGCACCCTGCATCCGCGTCTCGTGCAAGCTTATGACCTGGTGTCGCCGCCCGTGCTGTTCGAACTCGATGCGCGGGCATTGGTCTGGCGCGCGCTGCCGCGCCATGCCGGGCTTTCGCGTTTCCCCCAGGTCAGGCGCGACCTTGCGTTCGTGCTGGACGCGCATACGCCAGCGGGCGAGCTGGTCGGCGCCCTGCGCGCAGCCGCTCCCCAATCCGTCCGCGAGATCGCGGTGTTCGACGAATACCGCGGGAAAGGCGTGCCAGAAAACCAAAAAAGCCTTGCAATACGAGTAGTTATGCAAGATACTGAACGCACCTTGACGGATCAGGAAGTGGAAGACACCGTACACAAACTGGTCGATGCCGCCTTGCGGCAATGTAACGCGGCGTTGCGTGCCTGACGACAACAATCAAGCGGGCGCGCTCCATTCCGATAATGCTCGTCGCGCCCAACGCGAGTTTTCACCTTCCATCCTAGCCACACGTCCATGACCACCCTGACCAAAGCTGATCTGGCCGAACTGCTGTTCGAAAAAGTGGGTTTGAACAAGCGCGAAGCGAAAGACGTCGTCGAGTCCTTTTTCGACGAGATTCGCCTTGCGCTGGAAAAGGGCGACATCGTCAAGCTGTCCGGGTTCGGCAACTTCCAGTGCCGCGAAAAACCCCAGCGCCCCGGTCGCAATCCCAAGACCGGCGAGGAAATGCCCATTTCCGCCCGTCGCGTGGTGACTTTCCACGCCAGCCAGAAACTGAAGTCGCAAGTCGAAGGCGCGCAAATTGGAACGCCCAGCGCGGAGTGAACTGCCGCCCATTCCGGCCAAACGCTATTTCACCATCGGTGAAGTGTCCGAACTGTGCGCGGTCAAGGCGCACGTGCTGCGCTACTGGGAACAAGAATTCACCCAGCTCCGCCCGGTGAAGCGACGCGGCAACCGCCGCTACTACCAGCACCATGAAGTCCTGCTCATCCGCCGCATACGCGAACTGCTGTACGAAGAAGGCTTCACCATCAGTGGCGCGCGCCAGCGCCTGGAACTCGACGCAGGAAATCCGCCCGAAGCCGCTACGCCAGCGCCCGCCACTGCCCCGGTCCAGCTCGACAAGCTGCGTGCCGAAATCGCCGCTATCCTCAAAATATTGGGCTGACGGGCTTCCGCCGGGCAGGCCACCTCTGATAGAATCTTGGGCTTCGTCGGGGCGTAGCGCAGCCTGGTAGCGCACCTGCATGGGGTGCAGGGGGTCGGAAGTTCGAATCTTCTCGCCCCGACCAACACAATCAGGGGAACAGGGTCGGTCATGCCGGCCCTTTTTCTTTGGCGCCGCCGTAACCCTGCTGCCAGCGCGGCATCTGTCATGCAGGCGCAGCACGGCGGCACTACGATGGACCGTCCGCAAACCCAATGATGGAGAGATAGACATGGAACACACCCTGCCCGCATTGCCCTACGCCATGGATGCGCTCGCCCCGCACATGTCCAAGGAAACCTTCGAATACCATTACGGCAAGCACCATCAGGCCTACGTCACCAACCTCAACAATCTCATCAAGGGTACCGACTTCGAGAACAAGTCGCTCGAAGACATCGTGAAAACCGCCCCCGCCGGTGGCATCTACAACAACGCCGCCCAGGTGTGGAACCACAGCTTCTTCTGGAACTGCATGATGCCCAACGGCGGCGGCGCGCCCGGCGGCGCCCTGGCAGACGCCATCAACAAGAAGTGGGGCAGCCTCGACGAATTCAAGAAAGCCTTCCAGACCAGCGCCGTCGGCAACTTCGGCAGCGGCTGGACCTGGCTGGTGAAAAAGGCCGACGGGTCGGTCGACATCGTCAACATGGGCGCCGCCGGCACGCCGCTCACCACCGGCGACAAGGCACTGCTGTGCGTGGACGTGTGGGAACACGCCTACTACATCGATTACCGCAACCTGCGTCCCAAGTTCGTCGAGACCTTCCTCAACAACCTGGTGAACTGGAAGTTTGCCGAGGCGAATTTCGCGTAAACCCGGCACGCTGCCGGACGCGAGCGAAAAGGGCTGCCCAGGCAGCCCTTTTTCATTCCGGCCCGTCAAGAATCCGTGCAGGCTGCCGTAGACCTGCACATGCAGGACACCACCGCGGCAGCCTCGCCCGTAGTTTTCCAATGGCCACACTGATTCCCTCGCTGGGCTCCGCGCGCTTCGACAGCCGGGGCGAATTGCGCCTGGCCGAACGCCTGAAAGATTTCCTCGAAGACAATGCCTGGGTCTGGCACAACCTGCCGGTCGGCCCGTTCGGCAAGCATCCTGATTTCGTCGTGCTTCATCCGCAGCACGGCATGGTCGTCCTGGAGGTCAAGGACTGGCGGCTGGAGACGATCGTCGAGGCCAACAAGCTCCAGGTGAGCCTGCTGACCGATCGGGGCGTCGTGCAGGCAGACAGCCCGTTCGAGCAGGTGCGCGACTACATGTTCAACGTGGTCAACCTGCTCAGGCAGGACGCGCTTTTGACGGTCGAGACCGGACGCTTCAAGGGGCATCTCGCGATGCCGTTCGGGCATGGCGTGGTGTTCACCAACATCACCCGCAGGCAGTTCGAGTCGACCGATTTACACGAGGTGTTTCCGCCGAGCCGTGCCATTTTCCGCGACGAAATGGCGGAAAGCGTCGACCCCGAGGCGTTCCGCAGCCGAATCTGGAAGATGGTGTCGCCGCGCCTGGGGCCGGGCTTGAGCCTGCCGCAGGTGGACCGGATACGGGCATGCCTGTTTCCGGAAGTGCGGGTACGGCAGATTGCCCTGCCGTTCGGCGACGAAGCTCCCGGCCCTGCGGGGGCAGAGGATCGCCAGCTCGCGGTGATGGACATGCAGCAGGAACTGATCGCGCGCAGCCTCGGCGAGGGACACCGCATCATCCGCGGCGTGGCGGGGTCGGGCAAGACGCTGATCCTGGCGTTTCGCGCCGAGCATCTGGCGCGCGCGGCCACGCGCCCGGTCCTGGTGCTGTGTTTTGCCAACGCGATCGCGGGGCGGCTCGAAAACGCCATGCAGGATCGCGGCGTGGAAGACCGGGTGATCGTGTCCACCTTCCATGCCTGGTGCGAACGGATGCTGAAACTCGGCGATCTCGACGTCCCGGCGCGCAAGGATTTCGCCTCGGTCGGCGAATTCCTGGCCGCGCGCGTGCGTGCGGTCGTCGATGCGGTCGACAAGGGGCTGATCGCGGGCGGGCAATACGACGCCGTGCTGATCGACGAGGCGCACGACTTCGAGCCCGAATGGCTGGCGCTTGCCGCGAGGATGGTGAACCCCGATACCCGCGCGCTGATGATCGTGTACGACGACGCGCAGGCGATTTACAAGGGGCGCTCGCGGCCGGTATGGAAACAGCTGGGGATCGACGCGGCAGGGCGCACGACCGTGCTCAAGGTCAATTATCGCAACACCGCGCAGATTCTGCGCTTCGCGCACCGGGTTGCCGCAGATGTGCTGGGTGCGCCCGGCCTGTGCGCCGACGACGAGGATGCCGTCCTGTTGCCCGAGGACGGCGGCCGCCAGGGCGTGGAGCCGGAAGTGCGCGCGTGCATCGACTTCGCCGCGGAAGCGCATGCCATCGCCGAATGGCTGCACGCGCGACGCAGGGCAGGCTATGCATGGGGCCACATGGCGCTGCTCTACCCGCAGCACCACATTGGCGAACGCTTTGCGGCAACGCTGGAACGCGCCGCCATCCCGGTAGATCTGGCCAAGCGCAACAACAACCGCGTGCAGGCCGAACGCGACGCCGTGCGCTGCCTCAGCATGCACTCCTCGAAGGGGCTGGAATTCCCGTGCGTCGCCATCGGCGGGCTCGGTGCGCTCGATTCCGGCTGCGTCGAGGACGACGTTCGGCTGCTGTACGTGGCCATCACGCGCGCCACGCACGAAACCTGCCTCACGCATTCCCGGCAGTCGCCGGTGGTGCAGCGCCTGCTGGCCTGAGCGTTCGGGAAGCGGGCCGGAATTTCACCTGCGCGCGGTGGAGCTGCGTACCCGTCGCTCCACCGTCAGCACATCCCCAGCCGCATCCAGCACGGCATACAGCCGCGGCTGCGGCCGGCCGGCCCAGGTGGGCGAGGGCAAGGGGTCGTCGAGGTAGACGATGCGGGCGCCGTCGAGCTGGCATTCGACCTTGCCGCGGGCCAGCAGGCCATCGAGGGCCGCGATGCTGATGCCGCGCTGTTTCATGCGGCTGAAGGCGAGGGGGCTGATCTTGCCGAGTTTCATGCTGGGTTCTCCTTGACGCGTGGGTTGGCTTTTTTGCGGTCCGGCTTTTATACTGTACGTAGATACATACTGTATACAAACACAGTAGATAAAGGAAGCCCCATGCGTGACCTCACCGCCCGCCAGCAAGAAATCCTCGCGCTCATCCGCGAATGGATCGAAACCACCGGCCTGCCGCCGACGCGGGCGGAAATCGCCGAGCGCTTCGGCTTCAGCTCGCCCAACGCGGCCGAGCAGCATCTCAAGGGGCTGGCGAAGAAGGGCGTGCTGGAACTGGTGCCGGGCACCTCGCGCGGCATCCGGCTGGCGGGCGGCGGCGGGCTGCCGCTGGTGGGGCGGGTGGCGGCGGGGCATCCCATCCTCGCGCAGGAAAACATCGAGCGGCACGTGCAGCTCGACGCCGCGCTGTTTTCCCCGCGCGCGGACTACCTCCTGCGGGTGCAGGGCATGAGCATGAAGGATGCCGGCATCCTCGACGGCGATCTGCTCGCGGTGCACAAAAGCCCGGAAGCGGAAACCGGCCAGGTGGTGGTGGCGCGCATCGGCGACGAGGTGACGGTCAAGCGGCTGGAAAAACGCGGCCGCAGCGTGCGCCTGCTGCCGGAAAACCCCGAATTTGCACCCATCGTGGTCGACCCCGCGCGCGACGAGCTGGCGATCGAGGGAATTGCGGTGGGGGTGATCCGGGCGGGCGCGGCGCTCTAGGTTTTATCTGCCAGCCGCAGGATGTCGCGATAGCCGCCCGCTGCCAGGGCGCGGGCTTCGGCCATGCGTCCGGGATCGGGCGGATCGTCGCCGTCGAGCTGGCGCAACAGTGCGGCCCAGTGGTCGCGTTCGCTCGCCACGCTGCGCGGGGCGGCGATGCCCTGGCGGCGCAGTTCCGCGGCGCGGCTTGCCAGCCGGAACCGGGCGGCTTCGAGTTGCGGCGCAAGCGGTAGGGCCAGATCGAAAGCGATGTCCACGCGGGTGGCCGGATCGGGCGTGGGGTCGGCCGGGGGCGGCCGCCAGGCGAGCTGCTCCGGCGTTGGGTCCTCGCAGGCTGGGTCGAGCGGAAACTTGTAGAAACCCCATTTCGCGCCCAGCCAGCATTCCAGCAGCACGCGGTCGTCGTCCACGCTGCACAGCTCGCCAGTCGCGGGCGGGGGATCGCCCGCGCCCGGCAGCGGGCCGTAGGCGCGCGGGTCGCGCTTCCATCGTGAGAAATCGCGGTTGGGCGGCGCGCCGTAGTCGGCTTCGAGCGCGCGCCAGATCGCGATGAAGCGGACGTAGTCGGCGCGGTAATCGGGGTTGCGGCGCAGGAACTCCCAGGCCCACTGGTCGCGCGTGCGGCGCGCCACGGCGTCGCTCATATCGGCAGGAAGATCATCGTGGCGGCATTGACCACGCCGAAGCGGATGGCGCGGTTGCTCTTGTCCTCGATGACCCTGGCGAGCGCGTCCTCGATGCCGATGAGCTTGCCGAACTCGCGTTCGAAACTGAGGTTGGGCACACCGTTGGGGTCGAAACCGTTGGACAGGAGCACGGGTTCGCCTGACGGGGTGCGTGCGCTGGACAGCTTCCACACCACGGCCTCGGTGTTGCGCGCGGCGTTGTAGAGCTTCTGCGCGTCGATTTCGGTGAGCAGGTAGAACTCGGTCTGGTGGTTGAACGCCGCCATGTGCATGACGAGCAGGCCGCCCATCAAGGCCTTGACGCGGTCGCCGGCGTAGTCGGCGCGCCAGGCGTCGAGCAGGGTGGTTTCCCAGTCCAGGTTTTTTTGCGGCGACAGGTGCCAGACGGGCACGGCCTTGAACAGCGCGTCGGTCGCCGCGTCGGCGCTGGCGTGGCCGGCGCGGCGCCATTCGGCCGGGTTGCGCTTGTAGAGCTTGAGCGTGAGCGTTCGGAGGATGCCGAGGATTTCCTGCTGGTGGATTTCGACGACATTGTCGACGTCGCTCTTGGCCAGGTCTTTCACGCTGAAGCTGCGGACGCTGTTGCTGCCGTCCTTGCGGTGGATGGGCTGGCCGGAGCAGCCGGCAAGGAGAACGAGGGCGAGGCAGGAAGCGGCAAGGCGGACGTCGTATTTCACGACGAGCAGCTTACCTCAATCTTGCGCGCCCAGTCCGGCGGCTCGGCGGCGTAGGCCTCGAATTCCGGCTGGTCGTCGAAGGGACGCGTCAGCAGCGCGTGCAGGCGGGCGATTTCGCCGTAGTCGCCTTCGTCCGCGGCGCGGCGGATGGCGGTTTCGGCCAGATGGTTGCGCAGGATGTACTTGGGGTTGACCGCGCGCATGGCCGTGCGGCGCTCGGCGTCCGCGACGCCCGCGTCGCGCAGGGCGCCGGCGTAGCGCAGGGCCCAGACGTCGAATGCTGTCCGGTCGAGGAAAAGATCGCGCAGTGCCGGGTTCGCGGCGCCCACGGCGCTGTCGAAATCGCACAGGCGGCGGAAGAAGATCGTGTAGTCGACGCGGTTGGCGGCGAGCAGCGCGAGCGCATCGAGGATCAGGCTCAGCGTCTCGCTGCCGGCGGGCAGTCCGAATTTGGCGCGCATGCGTTCGACGTAGGCCCGGCTGAACAGCTGCGGATAGTCGCGGATCGCGTCGGACGCCGCTTCCACCGACATCAGCGGCGTAAGCGCCTGCGCGAGCCGGGTCAGGTTCCACGCGCCCACGTCGGGCTGCTGGTCGAAGGCGTAGCGGCCGTGAGTGTCGGAATGGTTGCAGATGAAGCCGGGGTCGAAGGCGTCCAGAAATCCGAAGGGGCCATAGTCGAGCGTGAGTCCGAGGATCGACATGTTGTCGGTGTTCATCACGCCGTGCGCGAAGCCGACCGCCTGCCAGTCGGCCATCAGTTCGGCGGTGCGCTTCGTCACCTCGTGCAGGAACACGGGGTAGGGATCGGCGAGATCGGCCAGTGCCGGGTAGTAGCGACGGATGACGTAATCGGCGAGCTGCCGGATCGGCTCGGGCTGATTGCGGTAATAGAACACCTCGAACGAGCCGAAGCGCACGAAGCTGGGCGAAAGCCGCGTCACCAGCGCGGCGGTTTCCTCGTCCTCGCGGTACACCGGCAACGGGCTCGCCACCAGTGCGAGCGCGCGCGTGGTGGGAATGCCGAGCGCGTGCATGGCTTCCGAACAGAGGAATTCGCGGATGCTGGAGCGCAGCACGGCGCGGCCATCGCCGCCGCGCGAATAGGGCGTGCGGCCGGCGCCCTTGAGCTGGATTTCCCAACCGTTCACCTCGCCCAGAAGCAGCGCGCGGCCGTCGCCGAGCTGCGGCACGTAGTGGCCGAACTGGTGGCCGGCGTAGAGCGCGGCCAGCGGTTCCATGCCCGGCAGCACGCGGTTGCCGGCGAGCGCTTCGACCAGTTCCGGGTGGCCGATGGCATCGGCATCCAGCCCCAAGAGGGCGAGCGCGCCCGGGCTGTGGCACACGAGCCGGGGATCGGGCACGGGGGTGGCCTGCACCCGCGAATAGAAAATGTCGGGCAGGCGCGCAAAGCCGTTGTCGAAGGCGAGGTCATGGTGCGTAGGCATGCGCCGATTGTAGGGGCTTGTAAGGCGCGCGCGACCCGCGCGACTGTGGGGTTAAGTCCTTTGCAAACGGAGCGCGACCATGAAGGCAACCCTGACACGCCTGGCACGCGGGCTCGCCCGGGGCGACCGGCTGGGACACGGGATCGGCATGCTGGGGCTGCGCTTGCTGCTGGCCTGGGAATTCGGCGTTTCCGGGCTGGAAAAGCTCCGCGGGCACAACTGGTTCGCCGACATCGCGGGCGATTTCCCGTTCCCGTTCAGCGCGCTGCCGGTCGAGATGAGCTGGTTTCTCGCCACCTGGACCGAACTCGTCGGCGCCGCTGCGCTCGTGGTCGGGCTGGGGACGCGTTTCTGGGCGGCCGGGCTCATCGTGCTGGATATCGTCGCCTGGGTGTCGGTGCACGGCGCGCACGGCTACAACGTCTGCGACAACGGCTACAAGCTGCCGCTCATGTACCTGGTCATGCTGCTGCCGCTGGTGCTTTCCGGGCCGGGCAGGCTGTCGCTCGACCATTGGGTTGGGGCACGTCTGTTGCTGCGCTGAGTCGCGGTTTGATCGTGCCGGGGGGCGGCAGTCGTTAACCGCCGGTCATCGACATGAAGCGCACGATCTTGCCGGGCGCATCAAGGAATTCGTGCTTTTCCGGCTTGAGGTCGATGGCGTGGCGGATCGCGGCGTCGATCTCGGCGTCCGACGCGCCACCGCGCAAGAGCGGGCGGAATTCGTATTTTTCGTCCTGCCCCAGGCACATGTAGGCGGTGCCGTCGACGGCCACGCGCACGCGGTTGCAGGTGGCGCAGAAATGCTGCGAGATCGGCGTGATGAAGCCGACGTTGAAACGGCCGTCCGGCGTGCCCAGGTAACGCGCGGGGCCGGCCCCCGGCAGGCAGGTTTCGACCAGGCCGAATTGCCGCTGCAGGCGCGCCTTCACGGGTTGCAGGTCGAGGTACTCGGCATGGCGCCCGGTGTCGCCCATCGGCATGGTTTCGATCAGCCGCAGCACGAAACCGCGTTCCATGCAGAACGCGACCATGGCGTCGATCTCGTCGTCGTTGACGCCCGCCAGCGCCACCATGTTGAGCTTGATCGGCGCGAAGCCGGCGGCCTGCGCGGCGGCGAGGCCCGCCATCACCCGGTCGAGCACGTCGCGGCCGTTGATTTTCTCCACCCGCGCCTGCTGCAGCGAATCGAGGCTGACATTCAGGCGCGTGACGCCGGCCGCCTTGAGCGCCTGGGCGTGGCGTTCGAGCTGGGTAGCGTTGGTCGAGAGCGAAAGGTCCGTGATGCCGGGCAGGGCGGCGATGCGCCGTGCGAGCTCCGCGATGTTGCGCCGCAACAGCGGCTCGCCGCCGGTGAGCCGCACGCGCTGCACGCCCAGCCGCGCAAAGGCGCCGATCAGGCGCTCGATCTCGTCGAAGCTTAACCAGTGCTCCGGTTCCTCGAAGCCCTTGAAGCCTTCGGGCATGCAGTAGCTGCAGCGCAGGTCGCAGCGGTCCGTGACCGACAGCCGCACGTAATCGATGCGGCGACCGAACTGGTCACGGAGGGCGGGAGCGTTCATGGCGGGCTGGAGCGAAATGGCTATATATGAAAAAATATAGCCCAGATTCTAGCGGGCGACAGGCAGGCAGACAACGCATGAAGGTTTTCGGCATCGCGGGCTACAGCGGCAGCGGCAAGACCACGCTGATCGAGCGTGTCCTGCCCGTGCTGCGCGCACGCGGCCTCGCCGTGGCCGTGATCAAGCATACGCACCACGATTTCGACATCGATCAGCCGGGCAAGGACAGCTGGCGGGCGCGCGCGGCGGGCGCGGCGGCGGTGCTGCTGGCGTCCGATCACCGCA
>JAIWOS010000030.1 GCA_020217265.1 Thiobacillus sp.
CGGGCAATGGCGATGCGCTGGCGCTGCCCGCCCGAGAAGGCGTGCGGGTAGCGCGCGCCGGCGTCGTCGGGCAGGCCGACCTGATTCAGCAGCCGCGCCACGGCCGCGCGGCGCTGCGACGCATCGCCGACGTTCAGCGCGTCCATGCCTTCGAGCAGGATGTCAGCAACCCGCATGCGCGGGTTGAGTGAACTGAAGGGATCCTGGAACACCATCTGCACCTGGCGCCTGAGACGTGCCAGGCTGTTGCTGTCAACCGTTTCCGAGTCGAGCCAGACCGTGCCCGCCGTGGGTTCGACGAGGCGCAGCAAAGCCTTTCCAACCGTGGTCTTGCCGCAGCCGGATTCGCCCACCAGCGCGAGCGTGCGGCCCGCGGGAATCGCGAGGCTGACGCCGTCCACTGCCCGCACCTGGCCGACGGCGCGCTGCAACAGGCCACGCCGGATCGGGAAATGCACCTCGAGATTCTCGACGCGCAACAGCGCGCTGTCGGATCGCACGGCCTGCGATTCCGCTTCAGTCACGCTTTCCCGGTCCACCGTGCCCAGCTGCCCGGCGAAATGGCAGCGCACGCGCTGACCGCCGACACTCTGCCAGTCTGGCGCTTCCAGCCGGCAACGCTGCACGGCGTGGGGGCAGCGCGGCGCAAAGCGGCAGCCGTGCATTGTTTCCCCCAGCCTGGGCACCTGGCCAGGAATGGTGGCCAGCCGCGCGCCGTTTCCAGGACGCGGCAGCGCCTCGAACAGCATGCGGCTGTAAGGATGCTGCGGAGCGGCGAAGAAGCTTTCCCGGCTCCCCTCTTCGACCACTTCGCCGGCGTACATCACGCCGACCCGGTCGGCGTTTTCCGCAACCACGCCCAGATCGTGCGTGATGAGCAGCATGCCCATGCCGCGCGCGTTCTTGAGTTGCCGCAATACATCGAGCACCTGCGCCTGAATGGTGACGTCGAGCGCCGTGGTGGGCTCGTCGGCGATCAGGAGTTCAGGTTCGCCCGCCAGCGCCATCGCAATCATCACGCGCTGGCGCAGCCCCCCGGAAAGTTCGAAGGGATAGCTGTCGAGCCGGCGCGCAGGATCGGGCACGCCCACCGCGTCGAGCAGCTCGCGCGCCGCATCGAGCGCGGCCGGCCCCGCGAGTCCGCGATGCAGCGCCAGCGCCTCGACAATCTGCGCGCCCACCTTCAGCACCGGGTTCAACGCCAGCATCGGCTCCTGGAAGATCATCGCCATGCGGCCGCCGCGCACGCTGCGCATCTCTCGCTCGGGCAAGGCACGCACGTCGGTGTCTCCCAGCCGCACCGAGCCCGACACGATCCGACCGCCATCGGGCAGCAGCCGCATGAGCGAGAGCGCGGTCATCGATTTGCCGCAGCCGGACTCGCCGAGCAGCGCGTAGGTTTCGCCCGCCACGAGCTCGATCGAGATGCCATCGACCACGCGCGCGCCGCCGATCTCGGTCACCAGCCGGTCGATCGTCAGCAAGCGGCTCATCGCCGGCCCCCCATGCGGGGATCGAAAGCGTCGCGCACGCTGTCAGCAAACAGGTTGGCCGACAGCACCAGCGCAAACATGAAGGCGAAGGCTGCCGCCAGTTGCCACCACACCACCGGCTCGCGCGCAAGCTCGAGGCGCGCGCCGTTGATCATGTTGCCCCAGCTGTACATGCTGGGGTCGACCCCCACGCCGACGTAGGACAGCACCGCTTCGGCGAGCACCAGACCCGAAAAGTCGAGCACGATGGCAATCAGCACCAGATGGAACACGTTGGGGAAGATGTGGCGGGCGAGTATGCGCGCGTGCGACACCCCGAAGGCCCGCGCCGCCTGCACGTAATCGAGCGTGCGCAGCTTGAGCGATTCGCCGCGCAGCAGACGCGCCAGCCCGGTCCAGCTCGTCACCCCCATGATGAGGCACAGCGCGAGCAGGCGGATGTCGGCGCGCGCGGCGGCGGTGTCGAACAGCGCCGGATTCGATTCGATATAGACTTGAACGATGAGCACGGCGGCGGCGATGAGCAGCACCCCCGGAATCGAGTTCAGCACGGTGTAGACGTACTGGATGACGTCGTCCACCCAGCCGCGGAAATAGCCCGCGGCGATGCCCAGCACGATTGCCAGCGGCAGCGTGACGAGCGTGGTGAGCGTGCCGATGACGAGCCCGGTGCGGATGCTCTTGAGGCTGATGTAGAGCACGTCCTGTCCTACCTTGTCGGTGCCGAGCACATGGTAGCCCGCGGCCAGGTGCACCAGCACCGCGATCGCAATGGCGATGAGCGTGAGCACCGCCGCGACCGTGCGCCCCGGCCAGCCCAGACGACCCGCGCCGAAGTCGGCGAGCCATTCGCCATAAACCCGCTGGCTGCGCCGGGCCTGCCAGGCCGCTGCGAGGCCGAAGAGCAGCAACGCCACCGCCAGCCCTTGCACGATGCCAAGCAGCACGCGCCGCGCAATGTCAGGGCCGCGCGCGGCTTCGTTCGCCAGGTGCGCGCCCCCATACTTCAGCCGCGGATATTCGCGCACGGTGCGACCGTCGCGCTCGACGAACTCCTTGGCGTAGAGCTGCATTGCCAGCGGCGCGGAATAGGTTTTCTCCTGCTGCGTGCGCAGCGTGCCCACCAGCGCATCGAACGCGGACAGGACATCGACCGAGTATTGCGGCCTGTCGGGCGGGCTGTCGGGCAGACGCTCGCGATAATGCAGCGAATCCATGAGTCCGATCACAACGAACACCGCCAGAACCAGTGCCGCCCCCATCGCCATCGGCCGCCGCGCGACCTCGCCCCAGGGCGCCCGCAGGTGCTCGTGGCGACGGATGAACGCCACGAGGGCAAGAACACTCGCGAGCAGCGCGAACACCAGCGCATCGGTCCAGAGGATGACGGGCTGGATGTCCATCATTGCAGCCGCACCCGAGGATCGGCCCAGGCGTACGACAGATCGGTGAGGATGAGGCCCACGATGTAGAGCACCGCGCCCAGGAAAACCATAGCACGCACCACCGCGAAGTCCTGCGCCTGGATCGCGTCGATGGTGTAGCTGCCCAGCCCCGGAATGCCGAAGAAGGATTCGGTGATGAGGCTGCCCATGAACAGGAGCGGCAGCACCACCACCGCCCCGGTCAGGATGGGAATCAGGCCGTTCTTCAACACGTGGCGGAACAGCACGCGGCCTTCGCCCAGCCCCTTGGCGCGCGCGGTGCGCACGTAGTCCTTGCCGATTTCCTCCAGGAAAATGGTGCGGTACCAGCGCGCCCCGCTGCCGATGCCCGACACCACGCCGACCAGCACCGGCAGCACGACGAATTTCCAGGCGTCGAGCCCGTCGCCGAAGCCCGAGATCGGCAGCAGGTTCCACAGTTTGGCGATGAAATACTGCCCCGCGATGATGTAGAACAGCCCCGAGATCGACATCAGCACCACGCAGCCCACCACGCCCCCCAGGTCGAGATAGCTGCTGCGGAAGAACACCATCAACAGCGCAAAACTGATGTTGACCGCAAGACCAATGAGGAACACCGGCAGCGCGATTGCCAGGCTCGGCCCCATGCGGGTTCGAATCTCGTTGCCGATGTCGCGGCCGTCGTCACCCTTGCCGAATTCGAACGCGAACATCGCGGCCGAATGCCGGAAAAAGATCGTGTCGGTAAACTGCGCGCCGCCCTCTGCCGCGCGGTTCAGGAGCAGTGGCTTGTCGTAGCCGTGCTCGACCTTCCAGCGCGCGATCGCCTCCGGCGTCACGTGCTTCACCCCGAGCTGGAGCCGCGCCATGTCGTCCGGCGTGTTGACCACGAAGAAGAGCACGAAGGTCAGGAGGTTCACCCCGATGAGGATGGGGATGGCGTAGAGGATACGGCGTACGAGATAAGCGAACATCAGGCGGCCTTCCTTTCATGCCGCCGCCACGCAATGAAGGCCGGCGCGATGATCGCAAGCAGGCCAACTGCCCCAAGGCCGATCGGCCACAGCACCGGCCGGTTCCACGCGAGCCGCGCCTGCGCCCGCTGCGCGGGGTCGACACGGCGGTATTTGAGTGTGTTGTTCGCCATCAGGTTGGGTTTCACGTTCTTCACCCAGTCGTGGCGCAGGCCGAAGGATTTCGGGTAGTAGGCGAAAATCCACGGTGCGTCGCGGCGCACGATGTCGAGCATCTGGTCGATGACGGCCTGGCGCGCGGGGCCGTTTTCCATGTCCTTCATGCGCTCGAACAGGCGGTCGAATTCCGGGTTGTCGTAGTTGGCCGCATTCTCGCCGCCCCTGCCGACTTTCTTGTTCGGTCCGTAGAGCAGGAAGAAGAAGTTTTCAGGATCAGGGTAGTCGGCGTTCCAGCCCCACTCGAACAGTTGAGCGTTGCCCTTGCGTATCTTGTCCTGGAAGCGGTTGTAGTCGGTGCCGCGCACAACGAGCTGCACGCTGATCCTGTCGAGCTGTTTCTTGATCCAGTCGAGCCGCGACTTGGCGTCGGGGCCGCTCGCCATGGTGTCGAAATAGAGTACCAGCGGCTCCCCGGTTCTTGCGTTGCGGCCGTTGGGATAACCGGCTTCGGCGAGCAGCCGCTTCGCGTCTTCGATGGAACGCCGCACCGGCTTGCCGTCGCGCATCCGGTAGACATAGGGGTTGATGCCCTTCTCGCCGTCCACGTAACCGAAGATGCCGGGCGGGATCGGGCCCTGCGCAGGAATGCCGCGCCCATTGAGGAAGATGGAAATGAATTCCTCGTAGTCGAGCGCGATGGAAATCGCCTGCCGCAGTTTCTGTTTCTCGGGCGCCAGGCCGCCGATGATGGGGTCGAGCATGTTGAAGCCGACGTACCAGATCGATGTCTGCACCGTGGTGACGAGATGGATGTTCTTGTCGCGCATGCTTGCGGTGAGCTGCGGATCGCCGCCGGCGGAAAATTGCACGGCCTGGTCGAAGCTGTCGGAACTGATGCCCGAACTGTCGTAGTAGCCCTGCAGGAATTTGTTCCAGTAAGGAATGGTTTCCTTTTCCAGGCTGAATACCGCGCCATCGATCAGCGGCAGCGGCTTGCCGGCGTCGGCGAGCAGCCCGGCCGCGCGGTCCGCCGCGTCGCCGTCGGCGGGATAGGTTTCGCCGTGGAAATACGGGTTCTTTTTCAGCACCATGCGGCGGTTGGGATCGTTTTCCGCCAGGTAGAACGGTCCGGTCCCGACCGGCTGCCAGTCGAGCGTGAGGTTGCGGTCGGCCATTCCGGGCTGCGCGTAGAAAACTTCGGCTTCCCACGGAATCGGCGCAAAGAACGGCATCGCCAGCCAGTAGATGAACTGCGGGTATTTGCCCTTGACGCGAATGCGGTAGGTGTAGCGGTCGACGACTTCGGCGCCCGCAAAGCCGAATGTGTTGGGATCGAGCGGGCGGTCGGGATGCGCCTTCGAGGCTTTTTCCATCGCCTCGCCCAGCTCTTTCAGCCCGACGATGTGTTCGCTCATCAGGCCGAAGATGGGCGAGGCCACGCGCGGGCTTGCCAGGCGTTTGATCTGGTAGACGTAGTCGGCGGCGACCAGCTCGCGCGTGCCGGTGTGCTCGAAATCGCCGATCTGGCGCTTGTCCGCCGTATCCTCGACACGCAGCGCATGGTAGCGGTAACGCCCCGCCGCGTCCCGCGCAAATGCGGGGTGAGGCTGGTAGCGGATGCCGGGCCGGATCCGGATCTCGTACACGCTCCGGGCAATCGCTGCCGTCGGCGCATCGTCGGGAAGCGGCCGGCCTGCCGCATCGAGATAACGCGGTTTGGGAACCGCAATCGCCGTCAGCGGAATCAGTTCGTAGGGACGCTTGAGGAAATGGTATTGCAGCGGCGGTTCGTAGATCTGCCCGGTGAACTCGGCCTCGTTCGAGCTGTAGGAACGTGCCGGATCGAGATGCTTGGGCCGCTCGGAAAATGCGCTGTAAACGACATTGGCACGCTGGTCGTCGGCCGGATAAGGATTGTTCCAGGTGTCGCTGCAGCCTGCCAGCAGGCTCAGGCAGACGAACAACACAAAGGCTCCGGAACGCATCATGCCGCAAGTGTACCCAAGCCCGCCGCCATCGTCAGCCGTTATAATTCGGCCACTTCAACTCACACGAGACCATCATGGGCTTTCTTGCGGGCAAACGCATCCTCGTCACCGGCGTCATTTCCAACCGTTCCATCGCGTATGGCATTGCCAAGGCGTGCAAGCGCGAGGGCGCCGAGCTGGCGTTCACCTACCAGGGCGAACGCATCAAGGACCGCGTGAGCGAATTCGCCGCAGAATTCGGTTCCAGCCTGGTGTTCCCGTGCGACGTGTCGAGCGACGAACAAATCGATGACCTGTTCGCCGCACTCGGCAAACACTGGGATGGCCTCGATGGTCTGGTGCATTCGATCGCCTTTGCGCCCAAAGAAGCCCTGGCAGGCGACTTCCTCTCTTCCGTCACCCGCGAAAACTTCCGCATCGCGCACGACATCAGTTCCTACAGCTTTGCCGCGCTGGCCAAAGCCGCGCTGCCGATGATGGAAGGCCGCCCGGCTTCCTTGCTGACTTTGTCCTACCTCGGCGCCATCCGTTCCGCGCCGAACTACAACGTCATGGGACTCGCCAAGGCCAGCCTCGAATCGAACGTGTACTACATGGCGCAGAGCCTCGGCCCCAAGGGCATCCGCGTCAACGCCGTGTCGGCCGGCCCGATCAAAACCCTCGCTGCCAGCGGCATCGCCAACTTCGGCGAAAAGCTCGACCTTGCCGCCAAGAACTCTCCGCTGCGCCGCAACGTGACCATCGACGAAGTCGGCAACGCCGCCGCCTTTCTGCTGTCCGAACTGGCTTCGGGCATCACGGGCGAAATCACCTACGTCGATGCCGGCTTCAACACCACGATGGGGGCAGTCGAGTAAGTTGGCCAAGCGCCCACAAAAAACGCGCCCGAAGGCGCGTTTTTTGTGCGTTCAATCCACGGAAGATCAGCGGCCCTCGATCGCATCCGGCTGGATTTTCACCTTCTGCCCCGCCCGCACCAGTTCCAGCATCGCCTTCAGGTCGCTGCGCTGCTGCGCCTGGGCGAGTCCGGATTCGATCGAAGCCGTCAGCATGGGGTCGAGCGCCGGCGCGTCGATCACGCGGGTGATCCGCACGATGCGGTACGCGCCGTCTGCGCGGACGAAGCCCGTGTAGGCCGGCAATTTGTCGACCTTCGCACGAAACACGGCCTTGATTCCGGCTGCATCGAGCTCTTCGCTCGCCTGCCGGTTCACCACCTTGAACGGCGACCAGGCGAGGCCCGGCTCGTCGCCCTTTGCGAGCGCCGCAATGGCCGCTTCGCCCTTCTGCGCGAGCAGACGTGCAGTCTGTTCCGCCCGCAACCTGACATCGATCGCGGACGACACTTCGGTCAGCGGCTTGAGCCGCGCCGGACGAACATCGATCACGCGCGCCGCAACCAGCGTGCCGGGCTTGATTTCCATCGCTTCGGTGTTCTGCCGGCTCTTGATCGATTCGGGACTGAAAAGCGCGCCCGCCAGCGCGGCATTGTCAAACGGCGGCGGCGCCGATTTCGCGCTCATCCAGCCGGTCTGCTGGATGCCGACCTTGGCGGCCGCTGCGGCCGCCTGCAGCGAATTGGCGTTTTCGTAGACAAGGTTGCCAAAGTTTTCAGCCAGGCCCGCAAATTGTTTTTGTGCCTGCTGCTTGCGCAATGCATCGATCACCGCAGCACGCACCTGCGTCAGCGGCGTGAGCTGGGCTGGCTGAATGCCGTCAAGGCGGATGATGTGGTAACCGAAGTCGCTCTCGACCGGCCCGCGGATCTCGTTCGGCATCATCCCGAACACGGCATCCTCGAAGGGCTTGACCATCTGCCCGCGCGCAAAGTAGCCGAGGCTGCCGCCCTGCGCTGCAGATCCCGGATCCTGCGACTCGGCCTTCGCCAGTTCGGCGAAACGCCCGGGCGTTTTCTGCAGCGCCTGGAACAGGGCGACGGCCTTGGCTTTGGCCTTGGCGCGCGCAGCCGCGTCTGCGTTCTTGTCCGCCGCAATCAGGATATGGCTGGCGCTGCGCTGTTCCGGCTGGCCAAATTCGGCCGCGTGAGCTGTGTAATAAGCCGCAATGTCCTGGTCGCTCACAGGAATGCCGGCGGCCACCGTTGCCATGTCGAGCACCGCATATTCGGCACGCACCTGCTCGGGTTCCGTGTACTCGGCCTGATGCGATTTGTAGTAGCGCTCGATATCCGCCGGTGTCACCTTGACCTCGGCCGCCACCGCACTTGCCGGGATGTCCGCCCAGGAAACCTCGCGCTGCTGGGCAACCAGCCGCGCCAGTTGTGCTGCCGATTCGCGCGACGGGAAACTCGCCAGCGTGACGGGGCTTGCCATGGTTTCCAGCATGAAACGCTGACGCTGCTCGTTCTCGAACTGGAGCGGCGTGCGGTTATTGTTACGCAGCACGGCCTCGTACCGCTCCCGAGAGAATTTGCCGTCCTGCTGGAATGCCGGAACTTGCGCCAGCACCGCGGCAACATAGGCATCCGGCGTGAGAATTTTCAGCTTCTGGGCTTCCTGCAACAGGGCTGAACGTTCGATCAGGCCGTCCAGCACCTGTTTTCGAAACTCCTTGGTTTCAGTAACTGCGGGATCAAAGGCCGGGCCCATCGCTTGGCGCCTTTGTTCTGCCTGCGCCCGGATTTCCTCTGTCAGCGCGTCGCGCGTAATGCCAACGTCGCCGACTTCGGCCACCACGCCGCTACGCTTGTCCCCCTTCATGTAGGAATCCACACCAAACAGGGCAAAGGTAATTGCGATGAGCGCCAGGATCACCTTGGCCAGCCAGCCTTGCGCATGCTTGCGTATTGCTTCGAGCACAGTCCACTCCAGATAAACGTAAGCGCGCATTCTCGCGCACTTTGCTTTCCGCGTCTTGCCCTGCTTCGACGCTAGGACACATATGAAAAAAGGCGAACTCGCGTTCGCCTTTTTTGGAATGTTGGCGGAGTGGACGGGACTCGAACCCGCGACCCCCGGCGTGACAGGCCGGTATTCTAACCAACTGAACTACCACTCCCTAGATGCTGCTAGTTTCTAACTGCGTTTGCCGATTTGCCGCCCAAACTGCTGGTGGGTGCTGAGGGGTTCGAACCCCCGACATTCGCCTTGTAAGGGCGACGCTCTACCAGCTGAGCTAAGCACCCGACAAAGACTAAAATTCTACAATACTTTTTCCGATCTTGCCAAATGCCTACGGCATTTTATTTTTAATTGATGGCATCTTTGAGGCCTTTGCCAGCACGGAACTTCGGCACCTTGGCAGCCTTGATCTTGATGGCAGCGCCGGTGCGCGGGTTTCGTCCGGTACGTGCAGCACGCTTGCCGACATAGAAACTGCCGAAGCCTACCAGTGTCACCACGTCGCCTTTTTTCAGTGCCTTTTTCACTGCCTCTACGGCCGCATCCAGAGCACGCCCGGCTGCCGCTTTCGAGATGTCTGCCGAGTCGGCGATGGCATCGATCAATTCGGATTTGTTCACGTGTTGTCCCCTTAACTTGTCTGGCGCAGGAAAACCCCGCGGCCGCTTTTATAGCAACCCGAAAAACCTTGTGTCAAGCGGTTTTCCGGGCGACGCATGAAAAAATCCCGCGCCTGGCGCGGGATTCGGAGGGGCGCTGAAATACTCAATGCTTGAGCGCTGCCGTCGCCGTATCGTCCTCGTCCGGAACTGCAATGGCCTGCACTTCAGCTTCCGAATTCTCGGGCAAGGGTTCCGGCGCGCGTTCGAGCGCCATCCCCAGCACTTCGTCGATCCATTTCACCGGATGGATATCAAGCTTGTTCTTGATGTTGTCCGGGATCTCGGTGAGGTCCTTGACGTTCTCCTGTGGAATCAAAACCGTCTTGATGCCTCCGCGATGCGCAGCCAGCAGTTTTTCCTTCAGCCCGCCAATCGGCAGCACTTCGCCTCGCAGGGTAATTTCACCGGTCATCGCCACGTCGGCGCGCACCGGGATACCTGTGAGAACGGACACCATCGCAGTGCACAGCGCAATGCCGGCCGACGGGCCATCCTTGGGCGTGGCACCTTCCGGCAGGTGGATATGGATATCGCGCTTGAGGTAGAAGTCGCCCGCGATGCCTAGCTTGGCGGCGCGCGCACGCACGACCGACATCGCGGCCTGCACGGATTCCTGCATGACTTCGCCCAGCTTGCCGGTAGTCGTCATCTTGCCGCGGCCGGGTACCGACACGGCTTCGACGGTGAGCAACTCGCCGCCCACTTCGGTCCACGCAAGCCCCGTCACCTGGCCGACCTGATTGTTCTTTTCCGCGATGCCGAAGCTGAAGCGGCGCACACCCAGGTACTTGTCGAGGTTGCGTGAGGTAACGGTGATTTTTCCCTTTTGCTTTTTGAGCAGCAGCGCCTTCACGGCCTTGCGGCAGATTTTCGATATTTCGCGTTCCAGGTTGCGCACGCCGGCTTCGCGCGTGTAGTAACGCACGATGTCACGTATGGCGGATTCTGCAATCGCAAGTTCGGTGTCCTTGATCCCGTTCACCTTCAATTGCTTGGGCACCAGATAGCGCTCGGCGATGTTGATCTTCTCGTCTTCCGTATAGCCGGAGAGGCGGATCACTTCCATGCGATCAAGCAGCGGGGCCGGCAGATTGAGCGAGTTGGCCGTTGCCACGAACATCACGTCGGAGAGATCGTATTCCACCTCGATGTAGTGATCCTGGAAGGTGTGGTTCTGCTCGGGGTCGAGCACCTCAAGCAGGGCCGACGACGGATCGCCACGAAAATCCTGGCCCATCTTGTCGACCTCGTCGAGCAGGAAGAGCGGGTTCTTCACTCCAACCTTGGTCAGGCTCTGCAGGATCTTGCCTGGCATCGATCCAATGTAGGTGCGGCGGTGCCCGCGAATCTCGGATTCATCGCGCACCCCACCCAGCGCCATCCGCACGAACTTGCGGTTGGTCGCGCGCGCGATCGACTGGCCGAGCGAGGTTTTGCCCACGCCCGGGGGGCCAACGAGACAGAGAATGGGCGCCTTGACCTTGTCGACACGCTGCTGCACGGCGAGGTATTCGAGGATGCGCTCCTTGACCTTGTCGAGTCCGTAATGATCCTGATCGAGCACCTTCTCGGCCTTCGCCAGGTCCTTGCTGATCTTGGTTTTCTTTTTCCAGGGCAGGCCAACCATGGCCTCGATGTAGCTGCGAATGACCGTGGCTTCGGCCGACATCGGCGACATCATGCGCAGCTTCTTCAGCTCGCCCAGCGCCTTGGCTTCAGCCTCCTTGGTCATGCTGGCGGCCTTGATGCGTTTCTCCAGCTCTTCGAGCTCGGCCCCTTCCTCGATGTCGCCGAGCTCCTTCTGGATCGCTTTCACCTGTTCGTTCAGGTAGTACTCGCGCTGCGATTTCTCCATCTGCCGCTTGACGCGGCCGCGAATGCGCTTCTCGACCTGAAGAATGTCGAGTTCACCTTCCAAGAGGCCGAGCAGATGTTCGAGGCGCTTGTTCACGCCGATCATCTCCAGCACTTCCTGCTTCTGCTCCAGCTTCAGCGGCAGGTGCGCGACGATGGTGTCGGCAAGACGCCCGCCCTCGTCAATGCCCGACAGCGAAGTAAGGATTTCCGGCGGAATCTTCTTGTTCAGTTTGACGTACTGATCGAACTGCGTGAGCAGCGCACGGCGCATTGCTTCGACCTCGACGAGTTCCTCGCCTTCAGCGGGCAGTATCTCGGCGCGTGCTGCGAGGTGCGTGCCTGTGTCGGTCACTTCGATGACACGCGCACGCTGGCTTCCTTCGACCAGAACCTTCACGGTGCCGTCGGGAAGTTTGAGCATTTGCAGCACCGTGGCAACGCTGCCTGTGCCGTAGAGATCCTCGGGTGTGGGGTCATCCTGCGCGGCAGTTTTCTGCGCGACCAGGAGGATGCTCTTGCCAGATTCCATCGAGGTTTCCAGCGCCTTGATCGATTTGGGACGTCCGACGAACAGCGGAATCACCATGTGGGGGAATACCACCACGTCGCGAAGCGGCAACAGCGGCAGATCGACCTGTTCCTTGGATGTGTTGTCGCTCATCATGTTTTCCTGGTCTGGTTAAGGAAAGGATGCGCGTGAAGTCACCACGCACATCCACATATGGGGGGCCTGGTTACAGATTCAAGTACGGGCGATTCTCGATCGCCGGTGGCGTCAGGCGCCGGCAGCCAGCGACTGGTCACCTTGTTCCGAGTAGATCAGCAGAGGCTTGCCTTCGCCGTTGATCAGGTTGTTGTCTACCACCACCTTGCTCACGCCCTTGAGCGAGGGCAGGTCGTACATGGTATCCAGCAGCGCATGTTCGATGATGGAGCGCAAGCCGCGCGCGCCAGTACGGCGCGCCAGCGCGCGCTTGGCAATGGCGTTGAGCGCATCTTCCCGGAATTCGAGTTCGACACCCTCCATCTTGAAAAGTTTTGCGAACTGCTTGGTCAGCGCATTTTTCGGCTCGGTGAGGATCTGCACCAGCGCGGCCTCGTCGAGTTCGTCGAGCGTGGCCACCACAGGCAGGCGGCCGACGAATTCTGGAATCAGGCCGTACTTGATCAGGTCCTCGGGTTCGACCTGATGCAGCAGTTCGGCATCGCGGCGGGTTTCGTCGACGTTCTTGACCTGCGCTCCGAAGCCGATGCCGCCTTTTTCGGTGCGGCCACGAATCACCTTTTCCAGACCGCTGAAAGCGCCACCGCAGATGAACAGGATATTGCTGGTGTCGACCTGCACGAATTCCTGGTTCGGATGCTTGCGCCCCCCCTGCGGCGGGACCGATGCAGTCGTGCCTTCGATCAGTTTCAGGAGGGCCTGCTGGACGCCCTCGCCCGACACGTCACGGGTAATCGACGGATTGTCGGACTTGCGCGAAATCTTGTCGATTTCATCAATGTAAACAATACCCTGCTTGGCTTTTTCGACGTCGTAATCGCACTTCTGGAGCAGTTTCTGGATGATGTTCTCGACATCCTCGCCGACATAGCCCGCTTCGGTTAGCGTAGTGGCATCGGCAATCACGAAAGGCACGTTGAGCAGACGTGCGAGCGTCTGCGCGAGCAGCGTCTTGCCCGAACCGGTCGGCCCGATCAAGAGAATGTTCGATTTGGCAAGCTCGACATCGCCGTTGCCCGTATTGCTGCGCAGGCGCTTGTAGTGGTTGTACACCGCAACCGCCAGTGCTTTTTTGGCCTGTGCCTGGCCGATGACGTATTGATCCAGGATGCCGCTGATTTCATGCGGCGTCGGCAGGTCGGAGCCGGAGGCTTTCTGGCTGTCGGCCTGCTGGATTTCCTCGCGGATGATGTCGTTGCACAGTTCGACGCACTCGTCGCAGATGAACACGGAGGGCCCCGCGATCAGCTTGCGCACCTCGTGCTGGCTTTTGCCGCAGAAGGAGCAGTAGAGAAGTTTGTCGCCGGAGCCTTTGTCTGCCATACCCGTTCCTTGCTTGAGTCCGCTCACGCTTCAGTCCGGCTGGTGAGCACCTTGTCGACCAGCCCGTAATTCACCGATTCTTCCGCGCTCATGAAGTTGTCGCGGTCGGTATCGCGCTCGATGGCTTCGATGCTCTGGCCGGTATGCTTGGCCAGCATCTCGTTGAGACGCGCTTTCAAATAAAGAATTTCCTTGGCGTGGATTTCGATGTCGGACGCCTGCCCCTGGAAACCGCCCAGCGGCTGATGAATCATCACGCGCGAGTTGGGCAGGCAGTAACGTTTGCCCTTGGCACCGGCAGTCAACAGGAAGGCGCCCATGCTCGCGGCCTGGCCGATGCACAGGGTCGACACGTCCGGCTTGATGAACTGCATGGTGTCGTAGATCGCGAGGCCCGCCGACACCGATCCGCCCGGTGAGTTAATGTAGAAATAGATGTCCTTGTCGGGGTTTTCCGACTCCAGGAACAGCATTTGCGCAACCACCAGGTTGGCGGTGGCGTCGTTCACCGGCCCCACCAGGAAGATCACCCGTTCCTTGAGCAGGCGCGAATAAATGTCGTAAGCGCGCTCGCCGCGGCCGCTCTGCTCGACAACCATGGGCACCAGGCCCAGGCCCTGCGGTTCGAAAACCTTGCTTGCGAAATCCATGTGCATCAGGCACGTCCCATCAATTCTTCAAAAGAGGTTGTCACGTCTTCCACTTGGGCCTGACCTGCAACCCATGCTACCACATTCTCTTCCAGCGCCAGGGACTCGATTTCCTGCATGCGCTCCGGGCTTTGGTAGTACCACTGGACTACCTGCTCCGGCTCTTCGTAGCTTTGCGCCTGGTCCTGGATCAGGCTGCGGATCTGGTCGGGCTGGGCCACCAGTTTGTTCGCCTGCACGATTTCGGCCAGGATCAAGCCCAGGCGTACCCGGCGCTCGGCTTGTCCAGTGAACATATCGGCACTGAGCTTCACGCTCTGAACCCCGCGCGCCTGCATGTCGGCCTCGGTCATTTTCATAAGCCGCTCGGTTTCCATGGCAACGAGGCTTTGCGGCAGTTCCAGCGTGCTTTTCTGCAACAGCAACTCCATGGTCTGCTCCTTCATCCGGCCTTGCACGCGTCGTTTCACCTCGCGCTCCAGATTGGCCTTCACCTCGGCCTTGAGCTTGTCTACGTCGCCGTCTTCCACGCCCAGCGCGCGGGCAAAATCGGCGTCGATCGCGGGCAGGACGGCGGCCTGCACATCCTTGACCTGCACTTCGAAATGCGCGAGCTTGCCGGCCAGCTCCCTGGCCGCGTAATCGGCGGGGAACGTGAGATCGAAGCCCTTGCTGTCGCCCGCACTGAGGCCCACCAGTGCTTGTTCGAAATCTTTCAGCAGACGACCTTCACCCAGCACGGCAGCAAAATCCTCACCCTTGCCGCCTTCGAAAGGCGCGCCATCGACCGTGCCTTGGTAATCGAACCTGACCAGGTCGCCTTCCGCCGCCGCGCGCGAGACGGACTCGAAGCTGCGGCGCTGCTTTTGCAGGACTTCCAGGGTTTTCGCCACATCGGCGTCGCTCAGGGCCACGCTCGGGCGGCTGATCTTGCCGTCGGCCAAGCTGTCGATCCTGACTTCAGGGTAGACCTCGAAGCTGGCGCTGAAGGTTATTTCGGCACCGGCATTCTGGTTGTTCTTGGGTTCGAAACGCGGATAGCCCGCGATTTTCAGTTGATGCGCCTGCACCGCCTCGCCGAAGCGGCTTTGCAGGACTTCCCCCAAAACCTCCTGCCGCACGCCGGCACCGTGCTGACGCGCCACAGCGGCAAGTGGTGCCTTGCCAGGGCGGAAACCGTCCATCTTGACGTTGCGTGCCAGGCGCTTCAGGCGGCTCTGCACTTCGTTTTCCAGTTGGTCCATGGGCACGCTGATGTCCAGTCGGCGAACCAGCCCTTCGAGCACTTCAAGATTTGCTTGCATCACGATACGTCCTGGGTGAAATGAATGGGAACATTATGTTGAATCGGGCTGTCCGGTATAGAGCCGGTGGTGCGAAAGGGGGGACTCGAACCCCCACGCCTTGCGGCGCTGGAACCTAAATCCAGTGCGTCTACCAATTCCGCCACTCTCGC
>JAIWOS010000031.1 GCA_020217265.1 Thiobacillus sp.
GTAAGCGGGATCGAACCGCTGACCTCTTGCATGCCATGCAAGCGCTCTCCCAGCTGAGCTATACCCCCAACGAAGCCGCGCATTCTATAGACCCGCCGGGAGCTTGTAAAGCCTGTCGGCTGCAAAAAAATCAATCCGGAAACAGCTTGCCGGGATTGAGCAGGCCGCGCGGATCGAATACACGCTTGATCGCGCGCATGATTTCCAGCGTGGGCGCATCGATCTCCATCGGCACGAAACGGCGCTTCTCGGTGCCGATGCCGTGCTCGCCGGAAAGCGTGCCGCCCAGCGCGAGCACGCGCGCCATGAGGGCGTCGAGCGCGGCGCGCGCGCGCGCCATTTCGTCTGCGTCGTCCGGATGCACCATGAGGTTGACGTGCAGATTGCCGTTGCCGGCGTGACCGAAGGAAACAATCGGCAAATGCTGCGATTGCGCCGTGGCGTCGACGAAATCGACGAAATCGGCGAGCCGTGAAACCGGCACGACGACGTCCTCGTTGATTTTGAGCGGCGCGATTTTCTTGACCGCATGCGACAGCGATTTGCGCGCAGCCCACAGGCGCACGATGTCCGCACGCTCGAAGCCGCTGCGCATTTCCAGCAGACCCTCGCCCGCGAGCGCGGCCTGCAGGGCGTCGATCTGGCGCGGCACGTCCTCGTGAGCGCCATCGGCCTCGACCATCAGCAGCGCGCGCGTGCCAGGCGCGAGGTCGTCGGCTGCGCCGGTGGGACGGATGGCGTCGATTGCGCGCGCGTCCATGAATTCGAGCGCGGACGGCAGCACCGGCTGCTGCATGACGCGGCCGACGGCGTCGAGCGCGGCACGCGGACTGGCGAAGCACAGCCGCAGGGTGGCGACCGTGTCGGGAACGGGTGCGAGCTTCAGTGTGGCTTCGGTGATGAGCGCAAGCGTGCCTTCCGAGCCCACCAACAGGCGGGTGAGGTCGAGCCCGGTGACGCCCTTGGTGGTGCGGCAGCCGGTGCGGACGGTTTCGCCGCTGCCGGTGACGGCGACCAGTCCCAGCACCCAGTCGCGGGTGACGCCGTATTTCACCGCACGCGGGCCGGCGGCGTTCATCGCGAGGTTGCCGCCGATGCGGCTGTAGGCCCCGCTGCCGGGGTCGGGCGGGTAGAACAGGCCGGCGCTTCGGGCGAGGCGGTCGATGTCCTCGGTGACGACACCGGGCTCGACGACGACCAACCGGTCGCCGGGGATGAATTCGAGCACGCGCCGCATGCACTCGAAGCTGACGACGACGCTGCCGGGCGCGGGCAGCGCGCCGCCGACGTTGCCCGAGCCGGCACCGCGCGGCGTGATGGCGACGCCGTGTGCATGGGCGATGCGCATCAGCGCCACGACGTCGTCGTGCGAGGCAGGAAACAGGACAGCATCGGGCAGAACCGATTTCGGCGTTTCGTCGCTGGCGTAGAGCGCGCACGTGCCGCCGTCGGCGAAGACGCGATCTTCGCCCAGGGCAAAGCGGAAGGCGGCCAGCACATGCTCGGCAAGCATGGCGGACTTCAGGCCGGGTGCTCGGGCGGCAGTTGCGCGATCAGCTGGCCGACCATGTCGGCGTCGAAATCCATGCCGATTTCCCAGCCGGGATTGAGCGTGATGGGCACGCCGCCGCCGATGCGGCGCAAAAGCCAGGAAAATTCGGTCAGCAAACCGCCCGTGAATTCCGGGAAATGCTCGGCCATCGGCTTGGCGCGCTCCGGACTCGTGAACAACACGAGCACGCGCGTGCCGTCCTCGTCCTCGACGATCAGCGGCTCGGCCTGGGTGGAACGCTGAAAGCCCTGGATGGGATTTTTCTCGTCGCGCACCGGCATGAACACCTGCGCATCGACGAGGCGCAGGACGAAAGTCTCGGGGTCGAGCGTGCCGGCGTGAACGGCGGCGAGCTGTTCTTCGAGCGGATTGTGGGGAACGAAAACCATGGCAGCCCAGGAAAACAGAGGGATAGTGTACGCCCGCGCCCCGCTTCCAAAGGCAGGCGCGGACGCCGGATGTGTTTAAATTGTCCCACATTACGCATCAGGGAGCGGTGCGATGGAACGCCTCACCGGCTATGCCGGGCTGCACGACTACAACCGCGCGATCCGCGACATCGCGGCCAGCCCCGACTGGCAGTCAGGCGATCTGCCCCGCCAGCTGGGCCGGGTGGTCGAAGTCGCGGCGCGGTCCCTCGGCGTCGGCCGTGCGAGCATCTGGCGCCTGCGGGCAGGCGGCGGCGCGCTCGACTGCATCTGCCAGTTCGACAGCCGGTTCGGCATGCTGGAAGCCGGGCAAACGCTCGACGCGAACCAGTGTCCCGCGTATTTCGCGGCACTGGCGAGCAACCGGGCGCTGGCGGCGCATGACGCCGTGCGCGACGCACGTACCGCCGAGCTGGCCGCCCCCTACCTGATCCCCATGCACATCACCTCGCTGCTCGACGCGCCGATCTGGCTCGACGGCGCCATGGTCGGCGTGGTCTGCCACGAGCACAGCGGGACGCCGCGCACCTGGCGCGACGAGGACATCGCCTTCGCCGGCTCGATGGGTGACTTCGCCGCGATGGCGATGTCGCAGGCGCGCTACCAGCAGGCGGCCGCGGCGCGCGAGCGGCTCGACCGCATCATCGAGGCCACCCCTGACATGGTCGCGATCATGGCGCCGGACGGCTATCTCATCCAGATGAACCCGGCCGGCCGCACGCTCCTGGGATTGCCCCTGGACGCCGACATCAGCCGCTACCGCAGCCGCGATTTCCTGGGCGAAGGCACCACGCATCTGCTCGACACCGTCATCCGCCCCGCCCTCCTCGACAGCGGCCGCTGGACCGGCGAGGCGCTGTTGCGCGAGGGCACGCCGCAGGCGCTGCCGGTGTCGGTGGTCGCGCTGGCGCACCGCGACGCCCATGGCCAGCTCGAATACTTTTCCGCGGTGCTGCGCGACCTCAGCGCGCAAAAGGCGATCCAGCGCGAGGTCGAGGCGCTCAACGACGAACTGGAGGCGCGCGTGCACGCCCGCACCCAGGCGCTCGAAACCGCCAACCGCAATCTGGAATCCTTTGCCTATTCGGTGTCGCACGACCTGAAAGCCCCCTTGCGCGGCATCGAAGGCTACAGCCGGCTGCTGGCCGAGGAATACCGCGACGCCCTGCCCGGCGCGGCGGCGGAACTCCTCGACGCCATCTGCCTCGCAAGCGCGCGCATGGACCGCATGATCGAAGACATCCTCGCCTATTCGCGGGTGCAGATGCGGGACGTGAACCTGGTGCCGGTCGATGTGCGCGAGCTGACGCGACGCCTGCTGGGCGAATTCGAGCCGCAGCTGCGCGCAGGCGTCGAGCTGACCGAGGATGTCGAGCCCTGCACGCTGGAAACCGACCGCGAAGGGTTGACGCAGATCCTGCGCAACTTTCTTTCCAATGCGCTCAAGTTTTCCCGCCATGCGGCGCCGCAGCGCATCAGCGTCGAAGGGCGGCGGCACGGCCGGGGCTATCGCTTTGCGGTGAGCGACAACGGTATCGGCTTCGACATGCGCTATCACGACCGCATCTTCGAGATCTTTCACCGCCTGCCGAACGGCGACGAGGCCGACGGCACCGGCCTGGGTCTGGCGCTCGCGGCACGCGCCGCCGAACGTCTGGGGGGGCGCGTGTGGGCCGAAAGCAGCCCCGGTCTCGGCGCCCGCTTTTATTTCGAGCAAGCAAACGGAGCACACCCATGAAGCTGCTGTATGTCGAGGACAACCCCTTCGACCGCGACCTCACGCGGCGCGCCCTGTTAAAGCAACTGCCCGGACTCGAATGGGATGCCGTCGACAGCGTGCGCGACGCGATCGACCGGCTCGAGAACGGCTCCGCATACGACGTGCTGCTGCTCGACATGTGGCTGCCGGACGGCAACGGGCTCGACGTGCTGCTGCACGCGCGGCGGCGCGGGCTGGACGTTGCGGTCGCGGTCGTCGCCGGCGCGGGCGACGAGGCCAGCGTCGTGCGCTTCCTCAAGGCCGGCGCGCAGGACTACCTCCCCAAGCGCGGCAACTACCTCGACCGGCTCGGCGAACGCCTGCTGCGCGCGCGCGCCCGGCTCGCCGAGACGGCCCGTCCGCCGCTGCTGCTGACCGCGCTGTACGTCGAATCCACCCCGGCCGACGTCGATCTCACGCGCCGCCATTTCGAACGCCGCGCCCCGCACATCGCGCTGGCGGTGCAGTCCGACGGACCGGCGGCGCTCGCCTGGCTGGAAACCCCCGGGCACCATGCCGACGTCGCGCTCATCGACCTGCGGCTGCCCGGCATGAGCGGCCTGGAACTGCTGGACACGCTGCGCGCACGCCATGCGCTGCCCTGCATCCTCATCACCGGACGCGGCGACGAGGTCGCCGCTGCCGAGGCCATGCGGCTGGGCGCGGTCGATTACGTCGTCAAGGAGCACGGCTACGTCGCCGCGCTGCCCAGCCTGGTCGAGCATGCCCATGTGCTGGCTGCCTACGCCGCGCTGCAGCAGGCGTGCGCACGCCAGGCGCGGCCGGAGCGCTGACGGGCGTTATGCCTGCGCCTGCCGCGCCAGCTCGTCCCAACGCTTCTCAAGCCGCTTGACCGACACCGGATATGGCGTCTTCAGCTCCTGCGCGAACAGCGAAATCCTCAGTTCTTCGAGCTGCCAGCGGAAATCCGCCAGTTCCGGCGACACGCGTTTGCCCGCCGCGAGCCTGGCGAGATACTTGTTCTGCAGGGTCAGCACGCCGGCCATGCCGCGCGCGTCGCGCTCGCCGGCGGCGGGCAGCTTTTCCAGCCGCTTCAGGATGCCTTTCAGGTAACGCGGCAGGTCCTTCAGGTGCGCCCATGGCGTGGCGACGATGAAATCCCGCGGCACCAGCGCGGCGAGATGCGCCGCCTCGTCGCGCATCGGGCCCGGAAACTGCGGCTGCGCCGCCAGCCGCGCACTCACCTGGGCGTAGAGGTCGAGGATCTCCGTCACGTCGCGCAGCAGCGCCTGCCGGACCACGCCGATGCGGGGCCTGGCGCGTTCCTTCTGCCGCTCGAATTCCTTCTGGCTGCGCGGCAAGTCGTCGTCGCCCAGCAGCGCGCGCGCAGCGATCGCGTCGGCGAGCGCCAGGCGCAGGGCGTCTGCGCTGCCGAAATTGCGGTACTTCAGCGCCAGCGCGGTTTCGCGCGCCAGGTCGCGGTCGAGCTGCTTGAACTGCGCGGCGAGCGCCAGGCGCAACAGGCGCACCACGCCGCGGCGGCTCTCCTCGTCCGCCGCCGCGGCGGTGTCGAGCAGCTTCAGATCGACCGACGCACCGTTGTCGACCAGGGCCGGATAGCCGACGAGCTCGCGCCCGTTGCGACGGAATTTGACCGAAGCCGGCAGGTCGCCGAAATCCCATTCGACGCACCCGCTGCGCTCGAAGGCATTGTCCGCGCCGCTGCCACCGTAGGTGATGCGCGCCGCGCCGCCCAGCTGCGCGCGCAGGGCGGCCAGGTCGCGCCCGCTGGCGAGTTCCTGCCCGGCGTCGTCGATGACGGCCAGGTTCATGGCCAGGTGCGCCGGCAGTTCCCCCTTCCAGTCGTCCGGGTGTACGTCCGCGCCGGTCTTGCGGCGGATGAAGTCGGCCAGCGCTTCGGTCAGCATCCGCTCGCCCGGCTTTTCCACCGACAGAAACGCCGTCACCGTGTCGGGTAGCGGAATCAGCGGGCGCCGCTTGTCCTTCGGCAGGTTCTTCAGCAGGGCGACGAGCTTTTCACGAATCAGGCCGGGCACCAGCCAGTCGATGCGTGCCGGCTCGACCTTGTTGAGCAGATACAGCGGCAAGACCAGCGTCACGCCGTCGAGCGGATGGCCGGGCTCGAAGCGGTATCTGAGCGTGCAGGCGACGCCGTCGACCGCCATCGTTTCCGGAAACAGCGTGTGATCCGTGCCCAGGCCTTCGCCGAGGATGTCCTCGCGCTGCAGGAACAGGATCTGCGGATTGGCCTGCTCCGCCTCGCGGCGCCACTGCTCGAACGCCGCGCCGTTGTGGATGCCGGCGGGAATGCGCGCATCGAACACCCGGAAGATGCGCTCCTCGTCGAGCCACACGCCCGACTTGCGCGCCTTGTGTTCGAGCGCCTCGATTTCCTCGATCAGCGCGCGATTGTGCGCGTGCCATTTCGCCTGCGTGTCGTATTCGCCCGCCACCAGCGCGCCGCGGATGAACAGCTCGCGTGCCAGCACCGGATCGATGGGGCCGTAATGGACGCGCCGGCGCGGCGCCAGCGTGATGCCGTACAGGCTCACCCGCTCGAACGCCATCACCCGCGCGCCGTCCTTCTCCCAGTGCGGCTCGATATACATGCGGGTGAGCAGGTGGCGCCCCGCCGCCTCGATCCATTCCGGCCGCACTTCGGCGACGGTGCGCGCCAGCAGCCGCCCGGTATCGGTGAGTTCGGCGGCGACGATCCACTTGGGCTGCTTTTTCGCCAGCGCCGAACCCGGATGCACGGCAAGCTTGATGCCGCGCGCACCCTGATAATTGCCCTCGCCGGGTTTCGGCCGGCCTTTCGCCTCGTCCGACTTGAAGCCGATGTTGCCCAGAAGCCCGGCCAGCAGCGCCTGATGGATCGCGTCGTAGCCGGCGTCCTGCTCGTTTTCGCGCAGGCCGAGTTCGGCGACCTGCGCATGCAGCTGGCCGTGGATGTCGCGCCACTCGCGCATCCGGCGCGGCGACAGGAAATGGTCCTGCAACAGCGTCTGGAGCTGGCGGTTGGTCTTCTTGTGCTTCAGCTGCTCGTCGTACCAGCGCCACAGCTTCAGCCAGCCCATGAAGTCCGAACGCTCGTCGGCGAAAAGCTTGTGTTTCTCGTCCGCCGCCTGCGCGCGCTCCATCGGCCGGTCGCGCGGGTCCTGCACCGACAGCGCGCTCGCAATGATCAGCATTTCGCGCACGCAGCGCTGCACCTCGGCGGCCAGCAGCATGCGCGCGATGCGCGGATCGAGCGGCAGCCGGGCGATCTGGCGGCCGATCTTTGTCAGATGACCCGCCTCGTCGAGCGCGTTGAGTTCGGCGAGCAACTGGTAGCCGTCGGCAATCAGCCGCGCGCTGGGCGGGTCGATGAAGGGAAAATTCACCACGTCGCCGAGCCCCAGCGATTTCATGCGCAGGATCACGCCGGCGAGCGACGAGCGCAGCAGTTCGGGGTCGGTGAAGCGCGGCCGGTTGCTGAAGTCCGCTTCGTCGTAGAGGCGGATGCAGATGCCGTCGGCCACCCGGCCGCAGCGGCCGGCGCGCTGGTTGGCCGAGGCCTGGCTCACCTTTTCGATCAGGAGCTGCTCGACCTTGTTGCGCGCCGAATAGCGCTTCACGCGCGCGGTGCCGGGGTCGATGACGTAGCGGATGCCGGGCACGGTGAGCGAGGTTTCCGCCACGTTGGTGGCGAGCACGATGCGGCGCAACGCGCTGCTTGGCCTGAAGATCGCATCCTGCTCGGCCACCGACAGCCGCGAGAACAGCGGCAGGATCTCGGTACCGGGCGGATGGTGCTTTCTCAACGCCTCGGCGGTGTCGCGGATTTCGCGCTCGCCGGGCAGAAACACCAGAATGTCGCCGGGGCCCTCGCGCGCGAGTTCGTCTGTAGCGTCGAGAATGGCGGCCGTCAGATCGCCCTGGGCATCGCGTTTGCCCCCGTCAATCGGTTTGGGCCTGGCCTTCGCCCCCTCTCCCCCGCCTGCGGGAGAGGGGCGATCCTCGCGCTCGATCGGCCGCCAGCGGATTTCCACCGGATAGGTGCGGCCCGAAACCTCGATTACCGGCGCATCGTCGAAATGCTTCGAGAAACGCTCGGCGTCGATGGTGGCGGAGGTGATGACTACAGTGAGATCGCTGCGCTTTTCCAGCAGGGTCTTCAGATAGCCGAGCAGGAAATCGATGTTGAGGCTGCGTTCGTGCGCCTCGTCGATGAGGATCGTGTCGTAGCGCGAGAGCAGCGGATCGCCCTGACTTTCGGCGAGCAGGATGCCGTCGGTCATCACCTTGATCGCCGTGTCCTCGCGCACCTTGTCGGTAAAGCGCACCTTGTAGCCGACGATGCCGCCCAGCTCGCCGCCCAGCTCCTGCGCGATGCGGGCCGCCACCGAGCGTGCGGCGATGCGGCGCGGCTGGGTGCAGCCGATCAGCTTGCCGGGGCGCACGCCCGCTTCCAGGCACATCTTGGGAATCTGCGTGGTCTTGCCCGAGCCGGTTTCGCCGCACAGGATCAGCACGCGATGGCGCTCGAGCGCGGCGAGGATGTCGTCGCGCCGGGCGGAAACGGGCAGGTCGGGATAGGTGATAGTCAGGGGATTCAAAGTCGAAATCGATCCGCGAAGGGCGTGAAGAAACGCGAAGGGAAAACAGAGGGTGTGCTTCGCGCCCTTCGCGGATAACGGGTCTACTTGTTCTGGATGTACCGCGCGTCGTCGAAGCTCTCCAGCCAGTGCGGCTTGTACACCGCCATCACGGTGACGGCCATGCCGCTCATGAAGGCCTCGCCCCAGCTGATGAGCAAGGTGGCATAGGGCGTGTAGTGGGCGAACAGGTATTCCGTGCTGTACGCGCCGCTGGCCGCCATGAGGAGGGTGGTGGCCAGCCCGATGGCCACCACCGACAGCCCGCCCCCCGCAAAGCCGTTGCCCAGCACGTAAATGAAGAAGTGGTTGGGCAGGCGGCGGTCGAGCAGGCGATAGAGGTTCCAGCTCACTGCTGCCGGCAGCGCCGCCGTCACCAACGCGTCGACCCCGAGCGTGGCCCACGCGCCCTTGCCGAAGACGGCATTCGCCGCCAATACCAGCGTGCCGGCGAAGGTGGCGCGCCAGAAACCGAACATCATCGTCAGCACGGCGATGCCGTACAGGTGAAAACTCAGCCCCGGTTTCACCCCGGTCTTGATCTGCCACAGCGCGAGGATGGCCACCGTCGCCGCGAGAAACAGGTTCAGCTTCGCCTGATCGGCGAGCCGCCGCCAGTCGCCCGACATCAGCCAGCGCCAGGCCAGGAACGCGAGTCCTGCCCAGCCGGCCCAGAGCAGACTTTCCGGCAGAGCCAGTGCGGTGGGGTTGAGCGCGGTAGAATTCATGGGCGAATTTTACGCGATGCCTCTGCCTGCCATGTCCGTCGACCTCTCCCGCCCGCTTTCCAACGACGAGCTCGCCGCCTACGACGACCTCCTGCAAACGCTGGTCGATCGGGCTTCGCTGCCGCTTTCGGTGGAAGGCCTCGATGGCTTTGCCGCCGCGCTGATCGTCGCGCCGCGGCTGGTGATGCCCAGCGAATACCTGCCCGTGCTGCTGGGCGAAGCCGGCATGGACGTATTCAAGGACGAAACCGAAGCCCGCCTGTTCGTGGAAAGTTTCAACCGTCGCTGGAACGAAATCGCGCGCGCCCTCGATGCCCCGGTGGACAACCTCGCCGACCCCCGCGCGTATTCGCCGCTGATTCTGGACTGGCAGGGCCTGCTCGCCGACCTGCCCGAGGCCGAGGCCGCGGTCGCGAAAAAGCAGGGCGTGCCTGCCTATGGCGAACTCTGGGCCGCCGGCTTCCTGCACGCGGTGGAGCACTGGGAAGACGACTGGGCGCTGCCCGAAGACAGCAAGGACGAAGAGTTCGTCGACGCCTGCCTCGACCCCTTCTACACGCTGATCACGCCGCGCGCCGAGTGGACGCCGGAAGAAAAGAAGCTCAGCCGCGAAGCGCATGTGGCCAACGCCATCTGGGCCGTGTACGACCTGCGCGAATTCTGGCGCGACCGTGGCATGGCCCCGCGCGAACCGATCCGCAAGACGCCGGAACCCGGCCGCAACGACCCCTGCCCCTGCGGCAGCGGAAAGAAGTACAAGAAATGCTGCGGCGCCGACCCGACCGTGCATTGACCCCAGCCCAGCCATGAAACTCGTCCTTTTCGACCTCGACAACACCCTGCTCGCCGGCGATTCCGACTACGAGTGGGGCCAGTTCCTCATCGCCCGCGGCGTGGTCGACCGCCACCACTACGAAGCGAAGAACCGCGCCTTTTACGAGGACTACAAGGCCGGCCGGCTCGACATCTACGCCTTCCTGGCCTTTGCCCTGCGTCCGCTCGCCACCCACCCGCGCGCCGAACTCGAGGCCTGGCGCGCCGAATACGTCGAAACCCGCATCAAGCCGATGATCACCCAGGCCGCGCGCGATCTGGTGAAGCGCCACATGGACGAAGCGGATCTCGTCGCCGTCATCACCGCCACCAACAGCTTCGTCACCGCGCCCATCGCGCGGGAGTTCGGCATTCCCAACCTGATCGCCACCGAGCCCGAGGAAATCGACGGCCGCTTCACCGGCGAAGTCGCCGGCACGCCCTGCTTCCGCGAAGGCAAGATCACACGGCTGGAAGCCTTTCTCGAAGCGCGCGGCAGCCGCATCGACTGTCTGGAAAACAGCCGCTTCTACAGCGACTCGCACAACGACCTGCCGCTGCTGCAGCAGGTGCAGCACCCGGTCGCGGTCGACCCGGACCCCACCCTGCGCGCGCACGCCGAGGCACACGGCTGGCCCATCATTTCGCTGCGGGGCGGCTGACGGTTTGGCACCGATGTCGCAGACCACCCTGGCCGAAAGCGTTGCCCGCCAGCGCGAGCTGCTCGCCAACCTGCTGCGCGAACCGCTCGCGCTGATTGCCGAGGCGGCAAGCCACGTCTGGCCCAACCGCGCCGCCCTGAACGCCGTGCTCATCGACGCGCTGGCGAAGCTGCCCAGCTGCAAATACCTGTACGCGCTCGACACCCATGCCGTGCAGGTCAGCGACAACATCAGCCGCGAAGGCCTCATCGAGGCCGATTTCGGCCGCGACCGCTCCAACCGTCCCTACATGAACGAGGCCGTGCCCAGCCAGGGTTTCCTGCTGTCAGAGGCCTACATCAGCCTGCGCGCCCGGCGCCCCTCGCTCACCGCCATCCAGATCGTGCGCGATGCCAGCGGCCGCGCGCTCGGCTTCATCGGCGCCGACTTCGACCTCAGGAATCTGCCCATCACCGGCAAGCTCTACGACGAACCCACCGTCTGGCGGCAAATCAAGGGCGACCCCGCCATCCGCGGCGCGGTATTCCTGCAGACCCGCAATGAAAGCGCGATGGACCGCGCGCTCGACACCGTGCTCGGCGTGATGGAAGAACTGATGACCGACCGCGGCGTCTTCCACGGCAAACTGCACTTTTCCAGCAGCCGCGCCACCGTCTGGCTCTACGACGATCCCTGGCGCTATCGCCTGCTCGACATCGACGCGCTGACCGACCCCGACACCTGCCTCATTTACCCCGTGCAGCCCTACCCTGCCGACGCCATCACCCCGCGCGAGAAAATCCGCCCCGTGCTCGACGCCATCGCCGCGCTGCGCTTCATCGACGACACCTTCTACCTGCGCGCCGGCTCGCTCAACATCATGAACGGCATGGTCGGCCTCACCTTCTCGTGCGACGGCTCGCACTACCTGCCGTGGGACGAATTCCTCGCCAAGGGGCGAGAGTTCTGGGCGAGCGGCGTGGGCACGAGCTGAGCTGCCCCGGGCGGCAGTCTGGCACTCGGGAATCAGCCAAACAGCCCCTTGAAGAACAGCCGGATGCTGTCCCATGCCCGGCGGAAGAAACCGCCCGGCTCGACCGTCTGCTGGGCGACGATGGCGGCGCGCCGGATGACCTTGCCGCCTTGCAGCACTTCGGCGCTGCCGATGATGTCGCCCTGCCTGATCGGGGCGATGAGCGGCGACTTGAAGGTGGTGCGGGTGACAAGACCGGCGAGTTCGCCGCGTGCCACGCTGGCGGCGAGCGGTTCGGCGAGCACGCCCTTCACGCTCTGCGCGGCGCCTTTCCACACGGGCACGTCGCCGAGCACGTCGCCTGCCTGGTGGAAGACGCGGCTTTCGAAGAAGCGGAAGCCGTAGCCCAGGAGCTTGGCGGTTTCGGCGGCGCGCGCGGCTTCGCTTTCGGTGCCGAACACGGCGGCGATCAGGCGCTGGCCGTTTTTCTGCGCGGAGGCGACGAGGCAGTAGCCGGCTTCCTCGGTGTGGCCGGTCTTCAGGCCGTCGACGCCGTCGTCGCGCCAGAGCAGAAGGTTGCGGTTGGGCTGCTGGATGCCGTTCCACAGGAAATATTTCTGCGAATAGATGGCGTAGTGGGCGGGGTCGGCGTAGATGATGGCACGCGCGAGTTTCGCCATGTCGCGGGCGCTGGAATAGTGGTTGGGATCGGGCAGGCCGGTGGCGTTGACGAAATGGGTGTTCGTCATGCCCAGCCGTTTGGCCTCGGCGTTCATCAGGGCGGCGAAGGCTTCCTCGCTGCCGGCGATGTGCTCGGCGATCGCGATGCTGGCGTCGTTGCCGGACTGGATGATGATGCCGTGGAACAGGTCGTCCACGGAGACCTGCTTGCCAACGTCGACGAACATCTTGGAACCGCCGGTACGCCATGCCTTTTCGCTGATGGTGACCATCTCGCCCGGCTTGATCCGGCCGCGCTGCATGTCCAGGGTGGCGATGTAGGCCGTCATCATCTTGGTGAGGCTGGCCGGTGGCAGGCGCGTGTCGCCTTCGTGCGCGGCCAGCACGTTGCCGCTGGCCGCGTCCATCAGCACCCAGGAGCGGGCGGCGACTTCCGGCGGTGGCGGGATGAAGCCGGCCGAAGCGGGCGGCGCGACCAGGAGGGCGGCGATCAGGGCGAAGCGTTGCAGGCGGGCGAGCAGGTTCATAAGCACAGGTCGGGGAAAACGGGGACAGGTCGAGGGACAGGCGCGGCGCGCGATGGTTCGCGAGTTTAACAGCCGATGCGCGCGCGGCGGCCTGTTAAACTCGCCCCCTGCCCCGTTTACGCACGCCTCCGATGCTGTATTCCCTGCTTCGCCCCGCCCTGTTTTCGCTCGACCCCGAGGATGCGCACGGCTTCACGCTGGCGGGTCTGGACGCCGCCCACGCGCTGGGACTGCTGAAGCTGCTGCCGCGCACAGCGGGGAAGCCGGTACGCGCGATGGGCATCGACTTCCCCAATCCGGTGGGGCTGGCCGCGGGGCTCGACAAGGACGGCGCGCACATCGCCGCGCTGGCGGCGCTCGGCTTCGGCTTCGTCGAGATCGGCACGGTGACGCCGCGCCCGCAGCCCGGCAACCCGAAACCGCGCCTGTTCCGCCTGCCGCAAGCGCAGGCGATCATCAATCGCATGGGGTTCAACAACCTGGGCGTCGACAACCTGGTGAACAACGTCGTCGCCAGCGGCTACACGGGCGTGCTCGGCATCAACATCGGCAAGAACAAGGACACGCCGAACGAGCGGGCGGCGGACGACTATCTCGCCTGCCTGGACAAGGTGTATGCGCACGCCAGCTACGTCACGGTGAACATTTCCTCGCCCAACACGCAGAACCTGCGCGAACTGCAAAGGGACGATGCGCTCGACGCGCTGCTCTCGGCGATCAAGCTGCGTCAATCGCAGCTCGCGCAACGGCACGGCAAATATGTGCCCATCGCGCTGAAGATCGCGCCCGATCTCGACGACGCGCAGATCGCCGCCATTGCCGCGCTGCTGCTGGTGCACCGCATCGACGCGGTGATCGCCACCAACACCACGCTCGCGCGCGACGCGGTGGCCGGCCTGCCGCATGCCGACGAGGCCGGCGGCCTTTCGGGCGCGCCGGTGCGCGCGGCTTCGACCCGGGTGATCCGCGCGCTGGCGCAGCATCTCGAGGGCGAGGTGCCGATCGTCGGCGTGGGCGGCATTCTTTCGGGCGCGGACGCTGCCGAAAAGATCGCCGCCGGCGCCTCGCTGGTGCAACTGTATTCCGGGCTGATCTACCGCGGCCCCGGTCTGGTGAACGAATGCGTCGCCGCGCTCGCCCGCTCCTGACCGCGCTCGGCTTCGCCTGCGCGCTCGCCGCCGGGCTGGCGTTTGCCACGCCCGAGCGGCCGCTGCTGGTGTCCTTCGATCAGCCTGCGCTGACGGCCGCCCAGCTCGGCGTGATCGTCAACGACGACGACCCCGACAGCGTCGCCCTCGCCGACTACTACATGAAGAAGCGCGACATCCCCGCCGCCAACCTGATCCATGTCCGCTTCAGGCCTGGCCGCGCCGCGCTCGCACGCGAGGAATTCGTCAACCTCAAGCGCCAGGTCGACCGCAAGACGCCAAAGCGTGTTCAGGCCTACGCGCTCGCCTGGACCCAGCCGTACCGCGTGGACTGCATGTCGATCACCAGCGCCTTCGCTTTCGGCTTCGACCCTGCGTACTGCGCCAGCGGCTGCAAGCCGACGCAGGCGAGCCCCTATTTCAACAGCAGCGTGACACGGCCTTACGACAGCTACCGCATCCGCCCGACGATGAGCCTCGCCGCATCCGGTGTCGGCGAGGCAAAGAAGCTGGTCGACCGCGGCGTCGCCGCCGACGGCAGCAACCCCGCCGGCAGCGCCTATCTGGTCAGCACCGGCGACAAGAACCGCAACGTGCGTGCGGCCGACTATCCGGCCATACGCAAGGCCTTGCAGCCGGTGCTGCCGGTCGTGATCGCCGAAACCGATGCCCTGGAAAACCGGCGCGACGTGATGTTCTACTTCACCGGCACCACCCACGTCGCGGGGCTCGACAGCAACGGCTACCTTGCCGGCGCGATCGCCGACCACCTCACCTCGACCGGCGGCGAGCTGTTCGGCGGCAGCCAGATGTCGATCCTGAAGTGGCTGGAAGCCGGCGCCACCGGCAGCTACGGCACGGTGGTCGAACCGTGCAATTTCCCGGCCAAGTTTCCCGCGCCCGGCCTCGTCATGTCGCATTACCTGCAGGGCGAAACGCTGCTCGAAGCCTACTGGAAGAGCGTCGCCATGCCCGGCCAGGGCCTCTTCGTCGGCGAGCCGCTGGCGCGGCCCTACGCCGGCGTGCGCCAGCGCGAGGACGCGCCCGGGCTGGCAATCGAAGCCGCGCGCCTGTTCGCGCCCGGGCTCTACGCCATCCGCGCCGCGCCATCGATGATGGGGCCGTATCGCCTGATCGGCCGCATGCCGGTTGCCGCCGGCACCCGCGAAATCCGGCTCGACCGCGCGCCCCCTGCCTACTACCGTTTCGAACGCATCGAACCGCACACGGCGGAGTAGCCCCGTTCATTGCCTGGCCAGGAGACCTCATGCACATCGGCATTCCCAGGGAAACCAAGGACAACGAATTCCGCGTGGCGCTGACGCCCGACGGCGCGCGTCAGCTGACCGAGGCCGGACACCGGGTGTCGGTGGAAGCCGGCGCCGGCGCGGCGGTGGGCTACGGCGACGATGCCTACCGCGCCGCGGGCGCGGTGCTGGCCGATGCCGCCGCCGTATGGGCGGCCGAGCTGGTGGTCAAGGTGAAGGAGCCTCAGCCGGACGAGGCCGCATGCCTGCGCGCCGATCAGCTGCTGTTCTGCTACCTGCATCTGGCCGCCGCGCCGGCGCTT
>JAIWOS010000099.1 GCA_020217265.1 Thiobacillus sp.
GGCGGCGAGCCAGGCGTCGTTTTCTTCGGGCAGCGCGAGGGAAAGCGTCGCCCAGCGCGGCGTCGCGCCCATCGCCGCGAGGTCGGACAGGTTCACCGCCAGCGCCTTGTGGCCAAGTCCGGCGGGCCCGTCCTGCGGCATGAAGTGGCGGCCTTCGAGCAGCATGTCGGACGTCACCGCGAGCTGCATGCCGGGCGTGGGGGCCAGCAGCGCGCAGTCGTCGCCCACCCCCAGCACCGCGCCGGGCGCGGCGCGGGTGAAGTGGCGGGCGATGAGGTCGAATTCGCCGGGCATGGGTAAAGAAGCGCGGGACGGGCGTTCCGGGTCAGCCGCGCGTGCCGGCGTTCATGCCGGCTTGGCTTCCAGCGGGCGCGTGGTCTTGCCGAGTTTGTCGAGCACGCCGTTGACGTATTTGTGGCCGTCGGTGCCGCCGAACTTCTTGGCGAGTTCGACGCCTTCGTTGATGACGACGCGCAGCGGCACGTCGGGGCAGTGCACGAGCTCGTAGGCGCCAATGAGCAGAATGCCGCGCTCGATGGGCGACAGTTCGGCGAGCGGCCGGTCGAGCAGCGGCGCGAGGCGCGAACTCAGCAGGTCCTCGTCCTTCAGCACGCCGTAGAGCAGGGTGCGGAAATAGTCCTCGTCGGCGCGCCCGAACTGCTCGTCTTCCCTGAGGTTGGCGATGATGAGGGTGACGTCGGCGCCACCCACCAGCCAGGCGTACAGGCCCTGCAGGGTGAATTCGCGCGCGAGCTTGCGGGAACCGGCCATCTCAGAGCCGCTTCAGCAGGTTGGCCATTTCGACGGCCACCCGTGCGGCGTCGCGGCCCTTTTCGGCCATGCGCACGTGCGCCTGCTCCTCGGTGTCCACGGTGAGAATGGCGTTGGCGATCGGCACGCCGGTCTCCAGCTGGACGTCGGTGATGCCGCGCGAGGATTCGTTCGACACGATCTCGAAATGGTAGGTGTCGCCGCGCACCACGGCGCCGATGGCGACGAGCGCGTCGTACTTGCCCGACTGCGCCATCTTCTGCAGCACCAGCGGGTGTTCGAGCGCGCCCGGAACGTTGACCAGCACGGTGTCGGCTTTCGCCACGCCGAGGCGGGCGAGCTCGATCTCGCAGGCCGAGAGCAGGCCTTCGCAGATGTCCTGGTTGAAACGGCTCATGACGATGCCGATGCGCAGGCCCTGGCCGTTGTAGACCGGGTCGAGTTCGTTGATGTCGCTGCTGCTGCCCATGGGTGTGCTCCTTGTCAGGCCTTGTCGAGATATCCCGTGACTTCGAGTCCGAAGCCGTCCATCGCCGGCATCTTGCGCGGGCTGGCGAGCAGCTTCATCTTGCCGACGCCGAGGTCGCGCAGGATCTGCGCGCCGATGCCGTAGTCGCGCAGGTCGTATTTGCGTGGTGCGGCCGGCGCGGGATTGATGCGGTCGAGCAGCGCGTCGGCGGTTTCCGGCCGGTGCAGCAACACCAGCACGCCGGACTGCGACTCGGCGATGCGCTCCATCGCGCCCATGATCGGCCACGAATGGCCGCCGCCGGTGACGTCGAGAAAATCCATCACGGAGAGGGGTTCGTGCACGCGCACCAGAGTTTCGCGGTCGGCGTGAATGTCGCCTTTCACCAGCGCGAGATGGGTTTCCTTGGCGCACTTGTCGCGGTAGGCGATCAGCCGGAAGGCGCCGTACACGGTCTGGATCAGGCGGTCGGCGGCGCGCTCGACCAGGCTTTCGGTCTGGTTGCGGTAATGGATGAGATCGGCGATCGCCCCGATCTTGAGGCCGTGCTGCTGCGCGAAGGGAATCAGATCCGGCAGGCGCGCCATGCTGCCGTCATCCTTGAGGATTTCGCAGATCACCGCCGCCGGCTCCAGGCCCGCGAGCGCGGCGAGATCGCACCCCGCCTCGGTGTGGCCGGCGCGCACCAGCACGCCGCCGGGCTGCGCGCGCAGCGGGAAGATGTGGCCGGGCTGGATGATGTCGGTGGGCTTCGCATCCTTCTTCACCGCGGCCTGGATGGTGACGGCGCGGTCGGCGGCGGAAATGCCGGTGGTCACGCCTTCGGCGGCTTCGATCGACACGGTGAACGCGGTGCCGTGCGGCGTCTGGTTGTCGCTCACCATCTGCTTCAGGCCGAGCTGGCGGCAGCGCGCGTCGGTGAGGGTGAGGCAGATGAGCCCGCGGCCGTATTTGGCCATGAAGTTGATCGCGTCGGGCGTGGCGAACTCGGCGGCCATGACGAGGTCGCCCTCGTTTTCGCGGTCTTCCTCGTCGACCAGCACGACCATGCGGCCGGCACGCAGTTCTTCGATGATTTCGGGGGTGGAGGCGAGGCTCATCAGTCTTTGTCCGTGGGGTTCGAAAATTGCGTCAGGCGTTCGACGTAACGGGCGATCATGTCGACTTCGAGGTTGACGCGGCTGCCGTCCTGCAGGTGCTTGAGCGTCGTCATTTCCAGCGTGTGCGGAATCAGGTTCAGCGCGAAGCGGTTGCCTTCGACGTGGTTGATGGTGAGCGAAACGCCGTTCACCGTGACCGAGCCCTTGCGGATGAGATAGCGCGCGAGTTCCTCCGGCGCGTCGATCTCCAGCCGGTGCGATTCGCCCTCCGGCCGGAAGGCGTGCACCGTGCCGACGCCGTCGACGTGGCCCGAAACCAGATGACCGCCCAGCCGGTCGGCCAGCCGCAAGGCCTTTTCCAGATTGACCTCGGCGCCGGGTACGAAGCCGGCGGTGACGCGCAGTGTTTCGGCGGACACATCGACGGTGAAGCTCGTGGGCGTGACCGTGACGGCGGTGAGGCAGACGCCGTTGACCGCGATGCTGTCGCCGATCGCCACGTCGGAGAAATCGAGGCCGCCACCCAGGATCGTCATGCGGGCGTCCTGGCCGCGCGCTTCGTAGTCATGAATGCGGCCGATGGCCTGGATGATGCCGGTGAACATGGATGGTATGGAAAGAACGGCCCTGCGGGAAAGACCGAGCATTGTAGGCGTTTCGTTGCACGGGGTGAACACCCGCCCGGGGTGGCCGCGGTTGCAGAACGCCACTGCGCTAACAAGCGGGTTCCCCCGGCGGGACGCACGCCAAGGGCACGGCCCGCTAGGGCAACGCGATATTCTGGTCGGTGCTGAACTGGTAGTCGTGGAACACGTGCTCCGCCGAAAGCACCTGATAGCTGCCGTCGTCCAGACGCCGCGTCGTGTCCTTCAGCCGGTACGCGGTCTGGCCGCAGGTCCAGATGTCGAAATTGCGCATGTGGGTGCACAGGCAGGTCTTGTCTTTCACCGAAATCTTTTTCGCCGTCGGGTGCAGTTCCACCTCGCGGTTGTAGGCGTCGATGTAGGCACACTTGCCGTTGGCGTCGAGGAGATAGCCGTAGGCCTCGCAGTTGGGGCGGATGCCGGCGCCGATGCCGGGGCTGCCCTTCAGCATGCGCATCGGGTAGCCGGTCGGCGACAGCAGGTTGACCTCGATGTCGGCCTCGCTCGCCTTGAAGTATTCCTGCTTCACCTTGTCGGGCAGGCCGCATTCCTTCGTCACCGTGAAGCGCGTCGCCACCTGCACGCCGGCCGCGCCCATGTCGAGAAAGGCGGTGGCGTCGCTGCCGGTGAAGATGCCGCCGGCGGCAATTACCGGGATGTCGAGGTGTTCGGATTCGAGGTAGGCCAGCACCTCGGCGACCAGCGTGGCGAGGTCGAATTTCGCCCAGTCGAGGCCGAAGCCGAGGTGGCCGCCGGCGAGCGGGCCTTCGACGACGATATAGTCGGGCAGGCGGTCGAGCCGCGCGTTCTTGCGCAGGAAGAGCGCGAGCGCGCGGGTCGAGGACACGATGATGCCGAGCCTGGCGTGGCGGAAACGCGGGTGGTCGGCCATCAGCGCGAACGAGCCCAGGTGCAGGCCGGCCGACAGCGTGATGCCGTCGATGCCGGCGTCGAGCGCGGCATTGAGGCGCACGCGCAGCGTGTCGGCCGGCGCGTTCATCGTCAGCTTTTCCATGCAGTTGATGAAGATCAGGCCGTCGCCGCGCTTGGCTTCCATGGCGGCGCCGACGTGGTTGCGCGTCGCTTCGGCCAGCGAGTCGAGGCAGAACTGCACCGAGGACTTGTCGGTGTTGGCGATGTTGGCCTTGTACTTTTTCAGCTTCTGGCTGACGAAGTTGGTGTCGAAGCGGGTGTCCGACACGGTATGCACCATGGCATCCGAGATGTGGCCGATGCCCCCCAGGCGCGCCGCTTCGAGCGCCAGCTCGGCGGTGGAAATGTCCACGCCCATGCCGCCGATCATGATCGGCACCAGTTCCTGCTTGCCGAAGCGCAAGCGGAAGTCGTCCACGCGTTTCATTCGGGTCTTCTTTGTTGATGAATTGTTCGGGGGGGCGCATGCGCCCGGTTCAGGCTGACCGCTGACTGCAGCACGATGCCGCATCGATCTCCGCGCTCTATTGTAACGTCGCGGCGACCGGGCTGCCGAGCGGCCGGATGCAGAGGCGGCTGGACGGGCGTTTTGAGCGGGCGATGGCATAGAATTGCGGCACTCGCGCGCGTCGCGCATTCCGGAATCGCTCGATGAACCTGCGCCTGCTTTCCCCCGTCGTCCTGGCCGCCGGCCTGCTGCTTGCCGCATGCGGCGCGCCGCAGCAAACGGAAACCCACGATGCCGGCCCCAGGGGCTACGTCGCGTTCTATATTCCCGCCGACGATCCGGCCTACAGCGACCTGCACGTCGGCGCGCAGATCTATCGCATCGAAGCGGGCAAGCGCGTGTTCGTCGGCTCGACGCAGAAATGGAAGAACCTCGTGCCGGCCCGCCACGGCCTCACGGTGGCGCTGCCGCCGGGCGCCTACACGTTCTCGGTCGAGATGGCGGGCGGCGCGGCGCCGGTGTCGCTGACGGTCGAGCAGGACGTCTACACGCCGGTGCGCATCGGCGCCGTCGATCTCGTGCGCAGCCAGATGATCGGCATGAGCGAGCAGGTCCACTTCAACATCCGCGCCACGCCCGAAACGCCCATTCCGCCGGGCCGCACGCCGCACTGAGCCCCGCGGGCACGCCCGCATTCCTGAAGCAGACCGCCCGATCCGGAACTTGACGCGGATCAAGGGCGGCTGCGCACCGTCTCGATAGCATGGTCTCGCCAGCCTGAAGAGGAGAGTTCCATGATCGAACCCGTCGCGCTTGCCGATTTCTTTACCGTCTTTTTCACCGCCGCGCTCGTCATCCTGTGCGGCGGCCTGTACGCGCTGCTGTTCGCCTATGCGCGCGTGAAGGACACGCCGCGGCTGATGCCGCTGGCCTACCTGTCGTATGCCGGGCTCGCGGTGTCCGCGCTCGTGCTCGCGCATGCGGCACATCTTTTCGACAGCGCCTTCTGGACCCTGGTGGTCGGCCTGATGCTGGCCGGCTACCTCGTCGCGCCGCACGGCATCTGGCACCTGTGCGTGGGCACGCATGGCGACGAAGACCATGCCGCGCCCGAACCCGAATCCCCCCGTCTTGTTTAACCCTGAGGAGTAAGCACCATGACGACTGAAGCCTGGTGGGCATCCCCATCGCTCTGGCGCAAGAGCGCCATCTGGATCACGGGCGGTTCGTTCGTGATGCTGATCTTCCTGACCTTCGACACCATGTCGTACATCCAGGCCGGCGGCAAGCAGGTGCCGGGCTATTCGATCATCAACCAGCGCGTCGATTACCAGTTCGACGAAGCGAAGAACCGCTACGTGCCGGTGATCGGCCCCGAGGAACCGCTGTTCGGCAAGAAGCTCACCGAGGCCGAGGCCGCGGCGCTGGTGTCCAAGGGTAAGCTCAACACGCAGGCGAAGAACTGCATGGAATGCCACACCCTGCTGGGCAACGGCGCCTACTACGCGCCCGATCTCACCAAGGCCTGGCTCGATCCTTCGTGGGGCTCCAAGGAGGTGCGCGAGCAGCAGATGGTGGAATTCCTGATGAATCCGCAGGACCGGCTGCACAACGGTATCGGCCGTCGCATGCCCAACCTCGGCATCACCGAAGAAGAAGCGCGCGCGACGGTCGCCTTCCTCAAATGGATGAGCGCGATCAACACGCTCGGCTTCCCGCACAACTTCAAGGCGATCGACCAGTCCGACGCGCCTGCGTCCGCCGCCGCCCCCGCCCAACCCTGAGGAGAACGACATGACTGCCCTGGGAGTTTTCGATAGCGCCAACCTGAACGGCGGGCAGAAACTGGCGATGAAATATTTCGCCGTTTCGCTCGCGCTGTTCGGCGCGCAAGTCCTGTTCGGCGTGCTCGCCGGACTGCAATACCTGTTCCCCGATTTTCTCTACGGCGTGATCGATTTCTCGGTCAACCGCACGCTGCATGTCAACGCGCTGGTGGTGTGGCTGCTCTACGGCTTCATCGGCGGCACCTACTGGATGCTCGAAGACGAGGCCGACCACAAGGTGGTCGGGCTGGGGCTGGGCAACCTGATCTTCTGGGTGCTCACGCTGGCCGTGGTGGTGGTGGTGCTGGTGTATCTGCTGGTGCAGGTGGGGCCGGCCGAGATGAAGTCGATCTGGCTCATCAACGAGGGCCGCGAGTACATCGAGGCGCCGCGCTGGGCCGACATCGGCATCGTCGTCGCCGTGCTGGTGTTCTTCTTCAACGTCGTCGCCACCTTTGCCAAGGGCCGCTACACCGGCATCGGCGGCGTGCTGGTGATGGACCTGCTGGCGCTGGCCGGGCTGTATCTCGCCGGCATGTTCTACACGCCCAACGTGTCGGTCGACCAGTTCTGGTGGTGGTGGGTGATCCACCTGTGGGTCGAGGCGACCTGGGAAGTGCTGGTCGGCTGCATCATGGCCTACATGCTGATCGTCACCCTCGGCGTGCGCCGCCGGATCGTCGAGACCTGGCTCTACATCGAGGTGGCGCTGATGTTCGGCTCCGGCATCCTCGGCCTCGGCCACCACTACTTCTGGATCGGGACGCCGCAATACTGGCTCACCATCGGCGGCTTCTTCTCCGCGCTGGAGCCGGTGCCGCTGGTAGCGATGGTGGTGCACGCGGTGTTCGATTCCGGCGTGCATCGCCTGAAGAACAGCAACCACCCGGCGCTGGCCTGGACCATCGCGCAGGCCGCGGGCAACTTCTTCGGCGCCGGCGTGTGGGGCTTCATGCATACCCTGCCGCAGATCAACCTCTACACCCACGGCACCCAGTGGTCCGCCTCGCACGGCCACCTCGCCTTCTTCGGCGCGTATTCCACCGCGGTCATCGCCTTCTTCTACCTGGCGGCGCAGAAGTCGCGCGGCAACGTGTGGATGAGCGGCAACCTCGCCGGCGGCTGGAAGTGGAAATGGTCGATGGCCTTCCTGTGGATGGGCATGATCGGCATGACCATGGCGCTGCTGATCGCCGGCTACGAACAGTCGCAGATCGAGCGCGCCATCGAGGGCTCGTCCTGGGTCGGCTACTTCACCGCGCAGGCGCACCCCTGGTTCGTGCAGGCGATGAAGTGGCGGCAGATTTCCGGCTACCTCTTCAGTCTCGGCTACGTGCTGCTGGTGTGGGATCTGTTCACCATCGGCAAGCGCGAAACCCGGCCCATCGCCGAGCTTCATGCCCCGAGCGCGCAGCCGGCCTGACCCTCTGTCCCGTGCCTGGTCTCCCCTGACCACGGGACCCTTCCGCCGCCTTCGCGCGGCGGATTTTTTTCGTCCCGGAAGGCAGGGCGGTCGACACGGCCGCGTGCTTGACCCATATCAAGGTCAGTCCGCGCATGCGCGCGCACAATGTTTCCATCCGCCATCGAGGAGAACCCCATGAGCCTGCAAACCCTGTTCCAGAAAAGCGAAAACACCGCGGTCGCCGCCATCGTCATCGTATTCATCGTGGTGCACTTCGGTCTGCTGTATCTCTTTACCCACGTCTGAGCCGTGGCGCTGTACAGCATTGACCAGCCCGTGAGGGCGACGCCGCTGGGGTGGGCGCCGTTCGGCCTCGGCTTCCGCCCGTTCTTCCATGGCGCCGGCGCATTTGCCGTGCTGCTGATGGCCCTGTGGCTGGCGACGCTGGGCGGGTTCTACGCGCCGCCGACCGCCGACGCGACGCTCTGGCACGCGCACGAAATGCTGTTCGGTTTCGCCGGCGCGGTGATCGCCGGCTTCCTGCTCACCGCCGTGCAGAACTGGACCGGCGTCCCGATGACGCGCGGCCTGCCGCTCGCAGTGCTGTTCGGCGTGTGGCTCGCCGCCCGTGTGGCCTTCCTGCTGCCCGGGGCGCAGCCATTGCTCGTCGCAGGCATCGACCTCGCCTTCCTTCCCATCGTCGGCGTGCTCGTCATGCGGCCCATCGTCAAGGTCGGCCAGCAGCGCAACGCGCCGTTTCCGCTCATGCTGCTGGGGCTGACCGTCGCCAACGCGCTCACGCATGCCGAGTTCGCGGGCCTGGCGCAGCACACCGCGCACGCCGGGCTGGTGCTGGGGCTCATGCTCGTGGTGCTGATGATGGTGGCGATGGGCGGGCGGGTGATCCCCTATTTCACCGACAACCGCGTGCAGGGTCGCGCACGCCGCTGGACGGTGGTCGAATGGCTGGCGCCGCTCTCGGTCCTGGCGGTGGGCGCCGTCTGGCTGACCATGCAGGAAGGCGCGGTGCTGGCCACGGCCGCGGCCGTGGCCGCGCTCGCCAACGGCGTGCGCCTCGCCGGCTGGCAGAACCGCCGCCTGTGGACGGTGCCGCTGTTGTGGGTGCTGCACCTGGGCTACGGCTGGATCGTGGCGGGCTTCGCGCTGCTCGCCCTGTCCGCGCTCGCCGTGCTGCCGCAGTCGCTCGCCGTGCACGCCTTCACCGTCGGTGCCATGGGCGGGCTCATCCTCGGCATGATGGCGCGCGTCTCGCTCGGCCATACCGGCCGCCGGCTGGAAGCCTCAGCCGTCATGGCCTGGGCCTTTGCGACACTCAACCTCGCCGCGCTCGTGCGCGTGGGCCTGCCGCTCGCAGCCCCCGCTGCCGCGCCGCTGGCGTGGCAGCTCTCGGGCGGTCTGTGGGTCGTGGCCTATCTCGTCTTCGCCGTCGTCTACACGCCGGTGCTGCTGCGCGCGCGGGTGGACGGCAAGCCGGGCTGAGCCTGCCGCTCAGTGGCTCGTCCCCGTCGACAGCCGCGTCTTGTTCCACACGTTGTACTTGCCGACCGGGCGCTTCATCGGCAGGCGCTTGACCTCTTTCAGCGTGGCCGCGTCGTAGACGATGAGCGCGCCGTCCTGCTCCCACAGCGACACCAGCGCGTACTTGCCGGTGCGGTCGAATTCGACATGGGTGGCGGTCTTGCCGGGTTCGGGCTTGAGGGTGGCGACGATCTCCAGCGTGCGCTTGTCGATCACGTGCATGAGGTCGCGGTTCTTGCCGAAGAATACGTCGGCCCAGGCGTAGGGCGTGTTTTCGTGGCTGCGCAGGAAGAAGCCGGGGCCGGCGGTGGGGATGACCTTGATCGTCTTCCACGTCTGCATGTCGATGATCTGGATGTGGCCGTCCTTGAGGTTGGGCGATGCCATCACCGGATGCGTCGCGCCGTTCGCGTCGGTCCAGTCCCAGGTGATGCCGGAACCGAGATGCGGCATGCCGGGCAGGTCGAGGTCGGCGATCTTGCGGCCGGCGCCCAGGTGGATGACCTCGCCCCGCGGCAGGTCGCGCGAGGCGCCGATCAGGTAGGTGTAGCTCGGGTCGAAGAAGAAATCGTCGAGGATGTGGTCGGCCTCGATGCGGCGCACCGGCAGCGGGCCGGGCGCGGCGATGGCTTCCTGATACTGGTGGTCGTGCACCAGGCCGGCGTAGACCGGGCGGCCGTCGTAGGGGATTTCCCACACTTCTGGAATGTCCTTCAGCGCCGCGACGAAGCTCGCGCGCGGACGCGCGTCGTAGACGGCGGAGACGCGCGACGACTTGCCATTGGCGCCGACCACCGGGATCACCTTGATGAGCGACAGGTTCTTGCCCGACAGCGCGACGAGCGTGTGCGGCAGATAGTTGGCAACCATCACGGTTTTCCCGTCCGACGACACCGCGACGTTGCGCGTGTTGATGCCGGCGCGCACCTCGGCCACCACCGCCAGGTTCCACAGGTCGTACTTGGTGATCCAGCCGTCGCGCGATGCCCAGTAGACGTAGCGGCCGTCGGGCGTGAACTTGGGGCCGCCGTGCAGCGCGTAGCGCGTGGCGAAGCGGTGGAAGGGCGTCATGGTGTCGCCGTCGAGCACGCTGATGTGGTGGTCGCCGTGCTCGACCACCAGGGTGACGTTGGCGGGGTCGGCCGCGAACACCGGCTTGGCCGGCAGGTCGATAGCTTCCGCGTTGACGATGCGCGAGGCGCGGATGTCGTCGGCCTCCCACGTGGGCGGAATGCTGTTCGGCGTGTAGAGCCAGGCGGCGAGCGTCTGGATTTCCTCGGGCGTGAGGGTGGCGCCGAACGCGGGCATCTGGGTGGCGGGCAGACCTTCGGCGATGATCCTTGCGGCTTCGGGTTTCTTCAGCCGCTCCAGCGATTCGGGCAGCAGCGTCGGCCCCATGCCGCCCAGCCGGTTGGGCGCGTGGCACGACAGGCAATGGGTGTCGTAGAGCTGCGCGGGGTCGGGCGCGGCCTGCGCCGCGGAGCAGGCGAGCGCCAGTGCGCAGGCAAGAGCGAGTCGATGCGGTTTCATGCGGGTTCCAGCGCGGCGGGGACGAGGCCGATTTCGGCGTCGTCGAGATAGCAGCCCGGGTCTTCGGCCCAGAAGTCGCCGGTGGTCTGCCAGGCACGCACGCGCGTGTTGCCGTTGCAGATCGCCCGGTGCGCGCAGGCGGCGCAGCGGCCGCCCACCGGGCGCGGCGACTGCTTGAGGCCCGCCATCAGCGGGTCGGACACGTCGGCCCAGATGTCGCCGAAGCGGCGTGCGCGCACGTTGCCGAGCGGGTAGTTCCACCACATGGTGTCGGGGTGCACGTCGCCGAGATTGTCGATGTTGGCGATGTTCACGCCCGAAGCGTTGCCGCCCCAGCGCTCCAGGCGAGCGCGGATGGGCCCGACCCGCTCCGGGAAACGCCGTGCCACCCAGTGCAGCAGGTAGACGCCGTCGGCGTCGTTGTTGCCGGTGACGAACTCGCGCGCGCGGCCGTTCCGCGCGGCGTCCCACGCGCGCTCGAACAGCCGGTCCATCGCCGCGCGGGTGGTGACGAAGTGCGCGTCGCCTTGCCTGTTGCGGTTGCCGCGTCCTGCGTAATTCAGATGCGAGAGATAGAACTTGTCGATGCCTTCGGTTTCCATCAGGTCGAGCAGTGCCGGGAAGTCGTGCGCGTTTTCCTGCGCCAGCGTGAAGCGCATGCCGACCCTGGCGCCGGCGGCCTTGCATAGCCGGATGCCGGCGAGCGCCGCGTCGAAGGCGCCGGCCTTGCGGCGGAAGATGTCGTGCGTGGCGCGCAAGCCGTCGAGGCTGATGCCGACGTAGTCGAAGCCGGTGTCGGCGATGGCGTCGATGTTCGCCGCGTTCACCAGCGTGCCGTTGGACGAAAGGCCGACGTAAAAGCCCAGGGCCTTGGCGCGCCGCGCGATGGTGAAAATGTCCGGCCGCAGCAGCGGCTCGCCGCCGGACAGGATCACCACCGGCACGCGCGCGGCCTTGAGGTCGTCGAGCGTGCGCAAGGCCTCGTCGGTGGACAGTTCGCCGGCAAAGTCCTTGTCGGCGGAAATCGAATAGCAGTGCTTGCAGGTGAGGTTGCAGCGGCGCACCAGGTTCCAGATCACCACCGGGCCCGGCGGGTTGCGCCGGGGGCCGGGCGGCGTGGGGTGGACGAGTTCCTGCATGAACTGGCTGACGCGAAACATGATCAGTCTCCGATTCTGAGTCCGGTTTTTTTCAGGATGCGGCTGCTGTAGAGCACGTCGTGCGCGCGGCAGGCCGGCCCCAGCACGCGGGCGATGCGGTCGAGATGGACGGCCACTTCGTCGCGCGACTTGCCGTGCACCATGGCAAACAGGTTGTAGGGCCACACGTCGCCGGCGCGCGGGCGGCGGTAGCAGTGGCTGACGAAGGGCAGCGCGCCGACCGCTGCGCCGAGCGCGTCCACCTGCGCATCGTCCACGTCCCACACCGACATGCCGTTGGCGGTGTAGCCCAGCGCATAGTGATTGGGCACGGCGCCGATGCGGCGGACGATGCCGGCGTCGAGCAGCGCCGCCAGGCGCTGCATGACTTCGTTGGCCGCAAGGCCGAGCTGCGCGCCGAGCGCATGGTAGGGCTGCGGCACGAGCGGCAGGCCCGCCTGCGTGGCGCGGATCAGCGCCCGGTCGGTGGCGTCGGGCAGGGGGAATTCGCGCGCGCGGTTCATGCGGTGAGCCTCAGTTCGACGAAGAACTCGCGTTCCTTGGGAAAGCGGTACACCGGCTGTCCGGTGGCGGCCTCGATGCGGCGGAACGCGGCTTCGACCTTGTCGGGCGTATCGGCGGCGCCGACGAACCACAGGTTCAGCGCATGTTCGCGCCGGTAGTTGTGGGCGATTTCCGGCTGTGCGTTGACGATGTCCGCCACGCGCTCGAAATCGGCGTCGGGCACGCGCATCGCCGCCAGCACGTTGGCGCCGCCCATCCGGTCGGCGTTGTACAGCGGGCCGAAGCGCGTCAGCACGCGGGTTTCCAGCAGGCGCTCCAGACGGCGGATCAGCTCGGCCTCGCCGATGCCAAGCGCGGCGGCCACCGCGGCGTAGGGCGAATCGCACAGCGGAAAGCCGCCGTGCAGGGCGTTGATGATGGCGCGGTCGAGCGCGTCGAGCGGAGTGTCCATCAGGCGGCCCGTGCAAACCGGGAATAGCGTGCGCCGCATTGCTTGAACCGGCGCAGCGAAAAGAGCGGCTGGCACGGCAGTTCGCCGAGATCGAGCCGCGTGCGCATCGCCGCGATTTCCGCGAGCACGCTGGCGCGGTCCCGGCCGTGCACCATCGAGAAGAGGGTGTACGGCCACTCGGGCAGGCGGCGCGGGCGCCGGTAGCAGAGCGTGACGGCGGGTTCCCTGGCGAGCGCGCGGCCGACCGCGTCGACGCGCGCGTCGGGCACGTCCCAAACCACCATCGCGTTGGCCGTGTAGCCGAGCTCGCGGTGGCGCACCACCACGCCGAAGCGGCGGATGATGGACAGCGCCTGCAGCTCGGAGATGCGCGCGAGGCAGGCGGACGTGTCGAGGCCGCAGCGCGCGGCGATCTGGGCAAAGGGATGGGGCGTCAACGGCAGGCCGTCTTCCAGCGCCGCCGCGAGGCCATAGTCGGCGGGCTGAAGCGCTCGGCGTAGCGCATCCGTGTCCACCGGCTGCCCCGCGCCGTCGAGATGCGCCTTGCCCGGGTGGGCCAGATCGAAGCCGAGGTCGATGTGAAAATCGCCCAGCATCGGCAGGTCGAGCGGAACAAGCCCGGTGTCGCGCCGGATGTCGGCGAGCACGTCCGACACGGCCTCGCGCGTCGGCGCGGTGACGACGAACCAGAGGTTGTAGCGGTGCTCGCGCTCGTAGTTGTGGTTCACCTCGGGGTGCGCGTCGATCGCGCGCGCGACCGCCTCGACCCGCTCGGGCGGACACGCCACCGCCGCGAGCGTGCTTGCGCCCAGCACGTGCGGGCGGAACACCGCGCCGATGCGTGAAATGTGGCCGGCGTCCATGAGGCGGCCAAGCGCGCGCAACACGGCCGCCTCGTTGCTGCCGAGCGCGGCGGCGAGCGCGGCGTAGGGCCGCTCGACCAGCGGAAAATCGCGCTGCCAGTCGTTCAGGAGGCTGAATTCGGTGTCGGTGAGCTTCATAGTCCCGTCCTGTGTGCGCGTGCGGTGAAGAAGATGCCGCTGGGCTGCTCGACGGGCAGTTCGCCGAGCTTCCTGAAACTGGCGGTGTCGTAGATTTCGAGCTTGTTGGCGTCGCGCACCGACAGCCACACGGCCTCGCCGCGCGGGGTGAATTCCATGTGCAGCACCGCCTTGCCGGGGGTGAGCGTGTGGACGATCTTCTGCGTCGGCACGTCGATGACCTGCACCGTGTCGTAGTGCGGGAAGGCGAAGTTGACCCACAGCCGGCGGCCGTCGGGCTGCGCCATCACGAACACCGGCTGGCCGGCGACGGCGAGGGAGCCGACCTGTTTCCAGGTCGAGACGTCGACGATGACGACCTCGTGCCGACCCACGCCCGGGATGAAGGCGAGGTTGCCGACCATGGCCCAGGTTTCCAGGTGCGGCATCTTGTAGACCGGCAGTTTCTCCTCGCCGCGGCCGTAGTCGGGCAGCGCGCGCTTCACGCCAGCGTCGAGATTCCAGGTGTCGAGCACGGCGATGCCGTTTTCGCCGTACAGCCCGGCGATGTACCAGCGGCCGTCGGGCGACACCAGGGCGTCGTAGGGCCGGGTGCCGATGTGGGCGAATTTCGTCAGCCGGGGACGTTTCGGATCGTCGGCGAGATCGGCGATCCAGATTTCTCCGGTGTCCCACAGGCTGAAGGCGAAACGGTTGCCGGAAATGTCTTCCAGGCCGATCACCTTCGACCCGGTGGGAATGTCGGCGACGAGTTCGAGCGTGTCGGCGTCGAAGATCTTCACCCCGCCCGGCGTGTAGTTGGCCGCCGCGACGTAGCGGCCGTCCTGCGAGATGGCGCCGCCGATCGCGTTGCCCGACTGGATCACGCGTTTGACGATGCTGCCGTCGAGCATGTCGAGCTTGGTCAGCCCGCCGTCGCGGCCGAACACGTAGGCGTAGCGCTCGTCGCGCGAGAACACCGCCGAGGCGTGCGAGAGGTCGCCCAGCCCTTCGGTGCGGCCGAGCAGGGTCTTGCGCGTGGTGTCGAGCCGCACCACGCTGCCGCTGGCGCGCTCGACCGCGAGGCCGAGATCGCCGGTGCCGCGCGGCTCGGCCGCGTGCGCGGCGAACGCGAG
>JAIWOS010000175.1 GCA_020217265.1 Thiobacillus sp.
CGCCGCCGGCTTCGCCGTGGAAGACGACACGCTGATCCTGCGCCGCGTCATCGATGCGGGCGGCCGCTCGCGCGCCTTTGTCAACGGCGGCGTGGCGACGCTCGCGCAATTGAAGGAGGCCGCCGGGCACCTGCTCGATATTCACGGCCAGCACGCGCACCACGCGCTGCTGCGCGCCGACATGCAGCGCACCGTGCTCGACGCCTACGCGGGCGCCGAGTCGCAGGCCGCAGCGGTCGCTGGAGCCTGGCGCGACTGGCAGCGCGCGCGGCAGCGGCGTGTGGAAGCCGAATCGCATGGCCAGGCGCGGCAGATCGAACGCGAGGGCCTGCTGCTCGCCGCCGACGAACTGGCCGCGCTGGGCGACGATCTCGAACACTGGGACGCGCTCCAGGCAGAGCATGCGCGGCTGGCGCACGTCAACGCGCTGATCGAGGGCAGCCAGGCGCTGATCGGCGGGCTGGACGATGACGAGTCTGCCGTCTCGTCGCAGCTTGCCAGCCTGGCCGCGCGGCTCGCCACGATGCGCGCCGTGGACGGCAGCCTCGCCGAAGTGGCGGCGCTGCTGGAATCGGCCAGCGCCGATGTCGCCGAGGCGGCGCATGCGCTGCGCCGCTACGCGGGCCAGCTCAATCCCGATCCGCAGCACCTGGCCGAACTCGACCAGCGCATGGCCGACATGCACCGCCTGGCGCGCAAACATCGCGTGCAGCCCGAGGCCCTGGCGGCGCTGCGGGCCGGGTTCGAGGCACGCCTGGCCGAGCTTGCCGCCAGCGACGACCTCGACGCGCTGGCCGCGGCCGAAGCCGAGGCGCACACACGTTACCGCCAGGCGGCGGCGCAGCTCAGCCAGGCGCGGCGTGAAGCGGCCCGCGCCTTGAGCGAACACGTGACGGCGGCGATGAACGAACTGGCGCTCGCCGGCGGCCACCTCGACATTGTGCTGCTGCCGGCTGCCGAGCCGCGCGCGCATGGTCTGGAAGACATCGAATTCCGGGTGTCGAGCCATCCCGGCCTGCCGGCCGGGCCGCTCGGCAAGGTGGCGTCGGGCGGCGAACTGTCGCGCATCAGCCTCGCCATCCAGACCGCCCTGTCCGGCGTGGCGGGCGTGCCCACGCTGATCTTCGACGAGGTCGACGTGGGCATCGGCGGCGGCGTCGCGGAAGCGGTGGGGCGCCGGCTCGCGAGGCTCGGCGAACGCCGCCAGGTGCTCGTCATTACCCATTTGCCGCAGGTGGCGGCACGCGGCGCCCACCATCTGCGGGTCGTCAAGCGCGCGGGCAAGGGCGTGGTGACGTCCGCCATCGAAGCGCTCGACACCGCGGCGCGGGTCGAGGAAATCGCCCGCATGCTGGGCGGCGCGACGATCACCGCGACGACACGCCAGCACGCCAGCGAGATGCTCGCCAGTTGAACCTCCTGCTGGCGCTGCTGCTCGCGTTCGTTGCCACGCTGGCGCACGCGGAGCGCGTCGCGGGCGCCGTCGCCGTGGTCATCGACGGCGACACGGTGCTCTTCAAGCCCGATCGCTACGCGCAGAAGTCGCGCGCCTTCCTGAAAGTGCGGCTGGCGGGGATCGATGCGCCGGAATCCGACCAGCCGGGCGGCGAGGCCGCCACGCGCGCGCTGAAAGCGCTGGCGCTCGGGCGGCACGCGCACATCGATACCGTGGCGACCGATGTTTACGGCCGCACGGTCGGCGTGCTCGAAATCGACGGCGCGTCAGTGAACGCCGAACTGGTCAGACGCGGCTTCGCCTGGGCGACGGCGTGGCATGGTGTTGCGCCGCTGCGAGAGGTCGCCGCGGAGGCGCGGCAGGCCCGCAGAGGGCTGTGGCAGGACGCGGAGGCGATACCGCCCTGGCAGTGGCGGCGCGGCGTGCGCTGAATCCGGCGGAACCGAATCAGCGCGGGGTGCCGTCAGGCAGGGCCACGTTGCACTCGTGAAAAATCCGCGCCGTGCAGGTGCGGCAGATTTCACTGTCGAGATGCGGGTAGATCGCGCGGATGGCGTCGCCCTTGTGACGGAAGATGTGTTCCTCGCCGATGGCGTCGGCCTGGCCGCTGCGTTTCAGCATGTCGCACAGATCGGGCTGCACGCCCACGAGATACAGCCCGCCGCCCAGCTTGCGGCGGCGCGCCGCTTCCTTTGCCAGGAGCTCGGCGCCAGCGAGATCGACGAATCCAATGGCGCGCGATGCGATCAGCAGGTGTTTTTTCTGCGGGTCGGTTTCGTCCACGTTCCTGAAATGCTGTTGCACGTGTTCGACGGCGCCGAAGAAAATCGATCCTTCCACGCGCAGCATCGTGAGCTGCGGGCAGGTCGGCGCGTCGGCGGCGAGTGCGGGCACGAACTTGCGGCGCGGGTTGTCGCGGTCGGTGGGGGAGGGCGCGAGTTCGCGGATCGACGGCTGCGAGGTACGCTGCAGATAGAACATCAGCGACACCAGGATGCCGAGGAAGATGCCTTTTTCCAGATCGACCAGCGTGCCGATGAAGGTGAGCGCGAGCACCACGCGTTCGCGCGGATGGCGTTTGACGATTTCGCCGATGTGGTGGAAATCGATCAGGCTCCAGGCGACGATGAACAGGATCGCCGCCATCGACGGCACCGGCAGGTAGGCGGCGAGCGGCGCCACCAGCAGCACGATGGCGAGCAGGAACACCGCCGACAGGGCGGCGGCGAGCGGCGTTTTCGCCCCCGACGCGTAGTTCACGCCGCTGCGGTTGAACGAGCCGCTCGACGCGTAGCTGGAGAAGAAGCTGCCCGCGATGTTGGAGAGCCCCTGGCCGATGAACTCCTGGTTGCTGTCGATGCGCTGGTCGGACTTGATCGCGACCGAGCGCGCGATGGCCACCGCCTCGGTCAGCGCCAGCACCGCGATGATGGTCGCGGGAAACAGCGTCTGCTTGATCGCGACGAGCGAGAAATCCGGCAGCGACAGCGGCGGGAACGAGGCGACCAGCGCGCCGACCGTCTTGATGCCGGTCTGGTCGGCGCCCTGACTCTGGTTGATGAGCGCGGCCGCGACGCTGCCTACCACCATGGCGACAATCATGTAGGGCAGTTTGGGCAGGAAGCGCTTGGCAAGTATGCCCGACACCAGGGTGACGACACTGACGGTAAGTACCCAGGGCTGGATGTCGACGAGGTGCGTGCCGAAATGGATCAGCACTTCATGGAAATGCGCGCTGCGCGGGATGTCGAGGCCGAAGAAATTCTTGATCTGGCTGCTGGCAATGAGGATGGCCGCGCCCGCGGTGAAGCCGATGATGACGGTGTGCGAAATGAAATTCACCAGCATGCCCAGCCGCGCCAGCCCCATCGCCAGCTGGATCAGGCCGGTGAGGAAGGTGAGCGTCAGCACCAGGCCGATGAAATGCGGGCTGCCGGGTTCGGCGAGCGGGCTGATCGAGGCGAACACCACGATGGAAATCGCGGTCGTCGGCCCTGACACCAGGTGCCAGCTCGACCCCCACAGCGCCGCGACGATGGCGGGCACCATGGCGGCATAGAGGCCGTACTCGGGCGGCAGGCCGGCGATGGTGGCGAAAGCCACCGCCTGCGGCAACACGATCAGCGCGCCGGTGAGTGCGGCGATGGCGTCCGCCTTGAGCGTCGCCTGCGTGACGTTGGGCCACCAGCGCAAGAAGGGCAACAGGCGATACAACCACAGCGGACAGGCTTGCAGATTGATCACGCGAACTCCAGAAGCATATTAGTGAATAAGTTATAACTTATTGACTACAAAGGATATTTTTGCTGTCGCCTCTGTGTTGACGGGCGGCCGCGGTTCTATAATCGCCGCAAGCCTTGCGTCAGACAGGGCCGCACAACCAACCAGAGAGAGCGAGGAAGATGAAACACATCACGACGACGCTGTGCGCGTCCGTGCTGATGGCGTTGGCCCTGCCGGTTCAGGCGGCGGGCGACCCCAAGGCCGGACAACTCAAAACCTCGATGTGTGCCGGTTGCCATGGCATTCCGGGCTGGCGCACCGCTTATCCAAGCGTGTACAGCGTCCCCAAGCTGGGCGGACAGCACGCCGATTATATCGTGGCGGCGCTCAAGGCCTACAAAAGCGGGGAGCGCAGCCATCCCAGCATGAAGGGCATCGCTGCCAGTCTGTCCGAACAGGACATGGAAGACATCGCCGCGTATTACGAATCATCGTACAGCGGCCCTGCCAAGTGAACGGGGAGACAGCCATGACGACTTCACTGCAACTCCTCCTCGCTGCCGTGTTGAGCTTTGCGCTGTCCGCGCATGCCGACGGCAATGCCGAGGCCGGCAAGGCCAAATCGACGGCGTGCGCCGCCTGCCACGGCTTCGACGGCAACAGCACCGTGCCCTCGTTTCCGCGGCTGGCCGGACAGCACCGCGACTACCTCTTCCATGCGCTTCGCGCCTACAAGGACGGCAGCCGCAAGAATCCGATCATGGCCGAGCAGGTCAAGAATCTTTCGACCCGCGACATGCGCGATCTTGCGGCGTATTTTGCCCAGCAGAAGCAGGACGGCCTCTACACGAAATACTGACCGGGCCCAGCCGGGCCCACGGCGTCAGCGCGCACTGACGCGGTTGCGCCCGCCCTGCTTGGCGTCGTACAGCGCCTGGTCGGCGAGACTCACCAGGGCGTCGATATCGGCCGTGCTGGCGCGGCGGGTGGCGACGCCCACGCTGATCGTCACATGTCCCATGCCGGTGCCGATGGCGATGGGGTGACTGGCCAGCGTCTCGCGCAGCCTTTCGGCCGAGAGCAGCGCAGCCTTGAGGTCGGTGTTGGGACAGATGACGAGGAATTCCTCGCCGCCGATCCGACACACGCTGTCGCCGCGCCGGGCCGAATTGCGCAGCACCCCTGCGGCTTCGCGCAGGACATGGTCGCCCGCTGCGTGGCCGTAGGTGTCGTTGATGTGCTTGAAGTGGTCGATGTCGATCAGCATCACCGACAAGGGCTGCGCCGCGCGTTCGGCCGCACTCCAGGCCTGTTCCAGTTGGTCCATCGCCGAGCGGCGGTTGGGGAGCCCGGTGAGCAGATCGGTCAGCGCAGCGTTGGCAAGCCGGCGGTTGGCCACCGCCAGTTCGGCTGCGATCTGGCGCAATTGCGCACGGTCCTTTTCCCAGGCGTTCTGCAACTGCACGAAACGCTGCGCGGCGGACAGTCGGGTGCGCAGGCCCTTGGCGCTGATGGCGCTGGGAGCGTAGCCGTCGGCGCCCGCCTCGTAGGCGCGGGTGAGTTGCTCCTCGTCGCGCTCGTCCGACAACAGCAGGATGTGCATGCGCCGTCCTTCCTCGGTTTCGCGCAGGGCCTGGCAGAGTTCCGCGCCGTCGAGGCCGGAGAGGTTGTAGTGCGCGATGATCACATGCGGCAGCACTTCCATCGCCAGCGCCAGCGCGGCCGTGCCGGTGTCGGCCGGGTAGACGATGTGGGCGCTGTTCTCGACCAGCAATGCCACGGTCTTGCGCCGGCTGAAGGCGTTGCTGTCGGCGACCACGATGCGCAGCGGCGTCTCGTCCGGAGCCGCCTCGTCGCCTCCCTGGCTGATTTCCTCGAAAGGCGGCAGCGTGGCCGTGGGGATTTTCAGCAGTTGGCCCCATTCCTTCCAGCGGGCGATCACCGCGTCGATGAAGTGCCCGGCATGTTCGGGCTTGAGGTCGAGTTCGCCGGCCTGTGCCACCCAGAGTTGAGCCATTTTAGGGCGCTCGGCTTCGTTCGCCAGACCGAAATCTGCCAGACGGTGGGCCAGCCACAGCATGCGCACGAGGCAATGACAACGTGAATCACACGGATATTCCGGCAGCACCGCATCCTCATAATGGGAAAGCGGTTCAGTAAACGGCTTGGGGATGCCCCAATCGGTGAGCATCGCGATACCGAGTTCGGTGTGGTCGGTTTCCAGCGCGGCGCGCTCGCGAATTGCGAGTGCATGCGAAGGGTCCATCCGGTGCGTCTTCAGCACCGCATCGTATTCGGCGGGGTAGGCGGTGGCGAGCGCCAGCCGGCCAACCTGGGCCAGCAGGCCACAAATGAACAGCTCGTCGGGCGCGGCGACGCGGACGTGTTCGGCCAGCGCCTGCATGGTCAAGGCCATCAGCAGGGAATGCGACCAGTAGGCCTGGTAGTCGAAGCTCGCGCAGGCGCCGGAGCGGTACTGGTCGAGCAGGGAGAATCCCAGCGCAAGCTGGCGGACGGTGGCGAGTCCCTGGCGTACCACCGCTTCCTGCAGCGAAACCACCGGGCGAGCGATCATCGAACCGGTGTTGGCGAGCTTGATCAGGCGTGACGACAGGGCGGGATCGGTCTGGATGACGCGGGCGAGCTCGCCCAGCGTCACGTTCTCGCGGCGCGACAGCTCCAGCACGGCCAGCGCCACGCCGCGCGGGCTGGGCAGCTGGTCGCTGATTCTGAGCTGTTCAAGCTGGGACATCGTTCAACCTGTAGTGGAGTAGGTAGGGCGTTGCGCATGCTGCGCGGTCGCCGGGCTTTCAACAGGGGTAACGACAAACGGGCGGAAAAATGAAGCCCGAGGGTGTTGTATTCGTCAGGCGTCGCCGAGCAGGCGGTCAAGACAGCCCAGGTAGACCGCGGCGTCGAAAGGTGCCTGGTCGCGCTGGGCACGCCAGACCGTTTCGCCCAGGCAGTCGATGAGCGCGTGCTGGGCGCGCATGACGTCGCCGTGACGCGACAGCAGCATCTCGTAGCGGGCGCGCAGGCCGGCAGGCTGGTCGATGGCGAGCTGCTCGGCCAGCGCGAGGTGCATGGAAAGATGCAGGAAGGGGTTGGTTTCGCCGGCCTCGGGCGGGTAGTCGCGGTCGCGATAGCGCTCCGGCGCGTCCAGAACGCGATGGTATTCGGGGTGCGCGAGCACGATGTCCAGCGCCGGCACTTCGGCGCCCGATAGCGGCTGGCCCGCGCGGTATTTTGCCCACACGTCGAAGAAGAACTGGCGAACCTGATCGCGGCTGGGGCTGAACATGGCCGGGCCGATCCTTACGCCTGCTTCTGCGCCCGCTTGCGGGGGCGGGGCGGTGCGGCGCTGCGGGATGCGCGTTCCTCTGGGGCCCCGGCCTTCTGCGGCGCGCGGCTTGCGCGCGCCATGGGTTCGGGCCAGGTTTTGTCCTGGTAGTCGCACAGGTCGGCGATGATGCATTCGCCGCACTTGGGCTTGCGCGCCTGGCAGACATAGCGGCCATGCAGGATCAGCCAGTGGTGCGCGTCGACCCGGTATTCCTTCGGTACGTGCTTCAGCAGCTTTTTCTCGACTTCGAGCACGGTCTTGCCGGGCGCGAGCCCGGTGCGGTTGGCGACGCGGAAGATGTGGGTATCGACGGCCATCGTCGGCTCGCCGAAGGCCGTGTTGAGAATCACGTTGGCGGTCTTGCGGCCCACGCCGGGCAGCGCTTCCAGCGCGGTGCGGTCGTGCGGTACCTGGCTGCCGTGCAGTTCGACCAGCATCTTGCAGGCGGCGATGAGGTGCTTTGCCTTGCTCTTGTAGAGGCCGAGCGTCCTGATGAAGTCCGCAAGGCCGTCTTCGCCCAGCGCGAGGATCGCCTCGGGCGTGTTGGCGACCGGAAACAGCCGGCGGGTGGCGAGGTTCACGCCGCGGTCGGTCGATTGCGCCGACAGCACCACCGCCACCAGCAGCTCGAAGGGCGTCGAATATTCCAGCTCGGTGGTGGGGTGCGGGTTGGCTGCGGCGAAGCGGCGGAAGATTTCGAGACGCTTGGCTGCGTTCATTGCTCGGCGATTTTTTTAGACAGCGCGCGCTTCTCGGCCTGGCGTTTCGCGCCCGGGGATTTCTCGTGGCTGCCGGCCGGGCGCTGCAGGGCCAGCGCGACGAAGGGGTTGCGTGGCTTGGGCACGCGCTTTTTCAGCGGCGGCTTCATGCGGCGGCGGGCACCGCGGCGTGGGCGCGGCGTTCGGCGCGCGCCTTGGCCCAGTTGTTGGCCGCGATCAAGAGGCCGAGCGCGATGAATGCGCCAGGCGGCAGGATGGCGAGCAGGAAGCCGTGATAGTCGGGCAGCACGTGCAGCACCAGCCCCTTGGCCTCGGCGCCGAACACCATGTCGATGCCCGCCAGCAGGGTGCCCTGGCCCGCCAGTTCGCGGATCGCGCCCAACACCACCAGCACCAGCGTGAGACCGAGGCCCATCGCCACCGCGTCGATCACGCTGGCGAGCGGGTGGTTCTTCGAGGCGTAGGCGTCGGCGCGCGCGAGCACGATGCAGTTGGTGGTGATGAGCGGGATGAAAATGCCCAGCACCAGATACAAGGGATGCACGAAAGCGTTCATCGCCAGGTCGATCACCGTGACCAGCGCGGCGATGATGAGCACGAACACCGGGATGCGAATCTCGTGCGGGACGAGATTGCGCACACCGGAGACCGCGCCGCTGGACGCGGCCATCACCAGCATGGTCGCAAGTCCCAGCGACAGCGCGTTGACGACGTTGTTGCTGATCGCCAGCAGCGGGCACAGGCCGAGCAGCTGCACCAGGCCGGTGTTCTGCTTGCTGAGGCCGTTGTGGAACAGGGTGCGGACTTCGCTCATCGTGATCATGGACGGGACTCCTTTGCGGGGGCGGCTAACGCGGCGCGGTGCCGCGCGAAATAATCGAGCGCATTGTGCACGGCCTTGACCACCGCGCGCGGTGTGATGGTGGCGCCGGCGCGGGCGTCGAACGCGCCGCCATCCTTTTTCACTTTCCAGTGCCGGGCCTCGGGCGCCAGCAGCGACTTGCCGATGAATTGGTCGATCCACGGACTCTTGGCGCGGTCGATGTAGTCGCCCAGGCCGGGCGTTTCGCGGTGCGCGGTGACGCGCACGCCGGTGACCGTGCCGGCGGCGTCGATGCCGATCAGCAGCGCGATGTCGCCGCTGTAGCCGTCGGGCGCGACCGCTTCCAGCACGACGCCGGCAAACGCGCCGCCGCGCCGCGCGATCCACAGCGCGGACGGCTGCCGGGTGCCGAGCCGGTCGTTGGGCGGCACGGTTTGCTGGCTCGCGAGCAGGTCGTTGTCGTACAGCGCCGGCGGCAGCACCTGGTTGATGAGCGCGAGTTTCTCGGCCTGCCGACTTTTCTCGATGACCGGTTCGGTATGGTCGTGGGTGTAGGCCAATAGCGCGGTGCCGACGAGTGCGAACACCAGCAGGATGACGCCTGCGCGCAGCGCGTTGCGGCCCGCCCCGGTCAGTTTCATGGGCGTGTTTCCTTGCCGGCGCGCGCCTCGCCGTACACGCGGGGCTGGGTGTACTGGTCGATCAGCGGCGCGGCGAGGTTCATCAGCAGGATGGCGAACGCGACACCGTCGGGGAATCCGCCCCAGGTGCGGATGGCGATAGTGAGCACGCCCGCGCCGAAGCCGAAGATCAGCTTGCCGCGCGGCGTGGTCGCGCCGGACACCGGGTCGGTGGCGATGAAGAACGCGGCGAGCGCGACCGACGGCGTGAAGAAATGGAACCAGGGCGAGCCGAAGCGGCCGGCGTCGTAGAAATGCAGCAGACCGGCGGCGAGCCAGATGCCCAGCAGGAAGGCCATCGGCACCCGCCAGTCGATGATGCGCCGCGCCCACAGCACGAGCCCGCCCAGCCAGAAGGCAAACGCCAGCCACTCGAAGCCCACGCCGCCGAAGCGGCCGAAGACCGGCTGTCGCATCACCTCGTCCACGGTGAACTGCTGCAATAGCCCGGTGCGCAGGGTGTCGAGCGGGGTGGCCATCGTCACCGCGTCGAGCGTGGCGCGCGGCACCTCGCCGCCAAAGATCACGGCGGCGCTTTGTGCCAGCGTGAGCTGCGCGTGGGTGAGTTCGAGCGGCCCGGGCCAGTGGGTCATCTGCGCGGGGAACGACACGATCAGCACCGCGTAGCCGACCATCGCCGGATTGAAGATGTTCTGCCCCAGTCCGCCGTACAGCTGTTTCGCCACCACGATGGCTGCGAGCGTGCCGACGACGATCAGCCACCACGGCGCCAGCGCCGGCAGCGACAGGGCCAGCAGCCAGGCGGTGACCACGGCCGACAAATCGAGCAGGAAGGGCTTGGCCGGGTAGCCGCGTGCCTTGAGCATGGCCGCCTCGGCCGCGACCGCGGTGGCGGTCGCGATCGCAAGCGTGACGAGGATGCCGGGGCCGAACAGCCACACATACGCGACGACGCCGGGCACCAGCGCGGCGAGCACCCAGGCCATGATGCGGGTGACGCTGTCGTTGCCGTGCAGGGTGGGGGAGGTCATCAGGCGTCTTCTTCGGTTGCCAGCGGCTTGCGCGCCAGTTCGCGGATTTTAGCCCGGCGGGCCTCGATCTCCTCGATCTCGCGCTGCTGCTCGGGGGTGAGGCGATCGACATTCTTCGGCGCGGCGTCGGCCTTCTTGGCCTGCGCGCGGGCAAGTGCGGCGGCGATCAGGGCTTTTTTCGCGTCGGCGTCGGAGGCTTCGGCAGGCGCTCCGTCCGCTTGCGCAGCGCCTGCCGGTTCGGGCCGCGCCCCGCCCTCGGCGAGTTCGGCCCGCTTCGCCGCCGCCTTGGCGGCGAGCTTCGCGGCCTTTTCGGCCTTTTCGCGTTCCTGTCGGAACAGGCGGAATTCGTGGCGCTCGCGTGCGAGGTCGGCGGCACGCTTGTCGCGCTCGCGCGCCCAGATTTCGCTCTTGGCGTAGCGGTAAAAGTCGACCAGCGGCAGGTGGCTGGGGCAGACGTAGCTGCAGCAGCCGCACTCGATGCAGTCGAACAGGTGGTATTCCTGCGCGCGGCCGAAGTCGCCGGCCTTGGCGAAGCGGAACAGCTCCTGCGGTTGCAGTTCCGCCGGGCAGGCGTCGGCGCAGCGGGTGCAGCGGATGCAGGGCAGGGGCTTGGGCAGCGGCGGGAACAGTTCGCGCGACTGCACCAGGATGCAGTTGGTCGCCTTGACCACCGGCACGCCGGGGTTCGGCATGGGCACGCCCATCATCGGGCCGCCCATCAGGATGCCGGTGGTGCCGTCGCGATCGCCGGCGAGTTCGATCAGCGTCTGCATCGGCGTGCCGATCAGCACCTCGAAATTCTGCGGCCGCAGCACATGGCCGGTGACGGTGACCAGGCGCGAGATCATCGGCTCGCCGTGATGCACCGCGCGGGCGAGCGCGTAGGCCGTGCCGACGTTGAACACCTGGATGCCGATGTCGGTGGAGAGTTTGCCCGAGGGCACCTGGCGGCCGGTGAGCGTCTCGATCATCTGCTTGGCGCCGCCGCCGGGATAGATCGACGGCACCGCCACCACTTCGACCGTGAAATCCAGGTTCGCGGCGGCGGCCTCCATGGCGGCGATCGCTTCGGGCTTGTTGGCCTCGATGCCGACCAGGATCTCGGTGCTGCCGAGCAGGTGTCGCATGATCGCCGCACCCTGCAGGATCTCGTCCGCGTGATGACGCATCAGCACGTCGTCGCAGGTGATCCAGGGTTCGCACTCGCCGCCGTTGAGGATGAGCGTGGGGCAGGCCTGCGCCGGGCCCGGATCGAGTTTCACCGCGCTGGGGAACACCGCGCCGCCGAGGCCGGCCAGACCCATGTCGCGCAGCTTCATCCTAAGGTCGGTTGCCGGCAGGGCGCGGTAGTCGAGCGGCTCGTGGGCGATCCATTCGTCGCGGCCGTCGGTGTCGATCACGATGCAGGTGTCGGGCAGGCCGGAGGCGTGGGGCACCGTGCGCGGCTCGATGGCAACCACCGTGCCCGAGCTGGACGCATGCACCGCCGCCGAGATCGTGCCGTCGGCCGCGCCGATCAGTTGCCCTTTGAGTACGCGCTCGCCCACGTTCACCACCGGCTTGGCGGGGTTGCCGATGTGCTGGCGCAGCGGAATCACCAGCTGTTTCGGCAGCGGCGCGGCGTGGATCGGCCGGCTGTTCGACTCGGCCTTGTGCTCGGGCGGGTGCACGCCGCCCTTGAAACGGAAAAGTTCGCGGCTCATGGCGGGGTCAGGCCACCTGCTTCAGTTCGATCACCGGGTGCTTCCATTTCCAGTGCGGCAGGTCTTCTGCGATCGGCACCATGGAAATGCAGTCCACCGGACACGGCGGCAGGCACAGCTCGCAGCCCGTGCACTCGGAGGCGATGATGGTGTGCATCTGCTTGGCGGCGCCGACGATCGCATCCACCGGGCAGGCCTGGATGCACAACGTGCAGCCGATGCAGGTCTGCTCGTCGATGAAGGCCACCGACTTCGGTTTGGGGGCGCCGTGGGTTTCGTCGAGCGGCTTGGGTTCCACGCCCAGCAGTTCGGCGAGCTTCTTCACCCCGTCCTCGCCGCCCGGCGGGCACTGATTGATGTCGGCCTCGCCCTTGGCGATGGCTTCGGCGTAGGGCTTGCAGCCCGGAAACCCGCACTGCCCGCACTGCGTCTGCGGCAGGATCGCGTCGATCTTTTCCGCCAGCGGATTGCCTTCCACCCGGAAGCGGATCGCCGACCAGCCGAGCACCGTGCCGATCACGATGGCGAGCAGCACCATCACGCCGATGGCCGTCAGCATTATTTGACCAGCCCGGAAAAGCCCATGAAGGCCAGCGACATGAGGCCCGCCGTGATCATGGCGATGCTCGTGCCCTTGAACGGCGCCGGCACGTCGCAGGTTTCGAGTCGCTCGCGGATGCCCGCGAACAGAATCAGCACCAGCGTGAAGCCGATCGCCCCGCCGGCGCCGAAAAACAGCGACTCGACGAAATTGTGCTGCGCCTGCACGTTGAGCAGCGGGATCCCCAGCACGGCGCAGTTGGTGGTGATGAGCGGCAGATAAATGCCCAGCACCTGGTACAGCACCGGGCTGGTCTTGTGGATGAACATCTCGGTGAACTGCACGATGCCGGCGATCACCACGATGAACGACAGCGTGCGCAGGTAGAACAGCTCGGTGCCGAGCAGGTATTCGTTGACGAGGTAGCTCGCGCCGGAGGCCAGCGTCAGCACGAAGGTCGTCGCCAGCCCCATCCCGATGGCCGTCTCCAGTTTCTTCGACACGCCCATGAACGGGCACAGGCCGAGAATCTTGGCCATGACGATGTTGTTCACGAACACCGTCGAAATCAGGATGAGGAGATAGGTTTCCAATTGCAGCGCGCCCCGGACAATGGCGCATTATCCGCCGGGGGGGCGGGGGGATTCAAGCCGGAATTGCGGTGTGGACTCACCTGCGGGGTTTTGCGGCAGCACGGGGTGAAACGCGAACTGCGCTGCCGGGCAAACGGTTATTCCTCACGGACCGGGGCGATTGACCTGCCCCGAGACGACAGGCAGGCACCGGCAACGGCTCAAAGCACAAGGGCCGCTGAGCGGCCCTTGTGCTTGCTGCGATGCAGGCTTACTTCTTTGCCGTCCGCCGCCAACCCTTATTTCTTCGCCGTGCGGCGAAGGCGGTTGAGCAGCCGCCGCGCCAGTTCGCCGAAGAGCTCGGTCTGGGTGGGATGCGGGAAGATGGCGCGGGCAACCTGCGTCAGCGTCATTTCGCCCGCGACCATCATCACGCCGATGCCGATGAGGGTGTCGGTATGGTCGGCGAGGAAGTGCACGCCGATGATGCGCCCCGTGGCCTTGTCGGCGACGAGCTTGATCATGCCCTCGGTTTCGCCCGTGATCATCGCCTTGGCGTCGATGCTCATGGGCATCTTGGCTTCGACGGCGTCGATGCCCCTGGCTTTCGCCTGGGCGACGGAAAGGCCGACGAAACCGGCCTGCGGCCGCGAGAAGGTCACGCCACAATCCTTGTCCTGGTCGTAGGCGCTGGCGTGGCCGAGCAGGTTGTCGGCGGCGACGCGGCCTTGCGTGGCGGCGGTGTGCGCGAGCATGTAGCCGCCGATCACGTCGCCGACGGCGTAGATGTGCGGCACGCTGGTCTGGCCGCGCGCGTCGACCTTGATCGCGGCGCCGTCGAGCGCGACGCCGGCTTTGTCCAGCCCCAGCTTGCTGGTGTCCGGGCGCTTGCCGGTGGCCATGAGCACGAGGTCGCAGGCGAAGGTTTTCGCTTCGCCCCCGGCCGTCTTGTAGCCCACTTCCATCGCGCCGGGCGTGCCCGAGACGCGGTCGATCGACGCGCCGGTGACGACGGTGAATTCCTTTTCCAGCAGCGTGACCAGGGTCTTGCCGATTTCTTCCTCGATTTCGGCGAGGATGCGGTCGTTGCGCTCCAGCATGAGGATTTCGGTGCCGAAGTCGCGGAAGATCTGCGCCATTTCGACGCCGATGACGCCGCCGCCGACGATGGCCATCTTTTTCGGCGGAGCCGCCAGGTTCCAGATGGTGTCGGAGGTGACGACGCCGCCGGTGGCGAGGTTCTCGCGCGCGCCGGGAATCGGCGGGACGAAGGCGGGCGCGCCGGTGGCGATGACCGCTGCGCCGAAGGTGAGCTGGCTGACGGCGCCGTCGGGCGCGGTGACTTTCAGCGTGTGGGCGTCGACGAACTCGCCGAAGCCTTCGATCACGTTGATCTTCATGCCGCGGTCGGCTTTCAGCGCCATTTCGCCGCGCGCGGTTTGTACCCAGCGGCGGTGCTTTTCGACCTGCGCCCAGTTGAGCGAGGGCTGTGCGGTGCCGTCCACGCCCATCTCGGCGTCGTGGGCGCGGTTGCGGATGTTGTCTGCCGCTGCGCGCCAGGCCTTGGACGGGATGCAGCCGCGCCACAGGCATTCGCCGCCGGGGAAGGGCTCGTTGTTGACCATCGCTACCTTGACGCCGTGGTCGGCGAGGTCGCGCGCGCAATCCTCGCCGCCGGGGCCACCGCCGAGGACGACGACGGGGTAATCCCAATTCCCCTCAGGGATGGGCGACACCGGCGCGGCGTGGGCCACCGCAGCGGGCGCGACCGAGGCGGCGGCCGCGCC
>JAIWOS010000032.1 GCA_020217265.1 Thiobacillus sp.
CTGCCGCCCTGCTCGCCGTGGGCGTGGCGGGGCAGGCGCTGCAGCGGGTGAGCTGGACGGCGCCGGCGGGCGCGCCGACCACGGTGGCGCTGCTGCAGGGCAACGTGGCGCAGGACATGAAATGGCGGCCCGAAGTCACGCGCGCAACGCTCGCGCGCTACGCCCGCCAGGCCGCGGCCACGCCTGCCCGGCTGATCGTGCTGCCGGAAACCGCGCTGCCGATGTTCGAAGCCGACCTGCCGGAGTTCTACCGCGAGGGCCTGACCGATCTGGGACGCAGGAACGGCGGCGACCTCCTCGTGGGCCTGCCCACCGGCCGCCTCGACGGCGCCTACTACAACAGCGTGGTGAGTTTCGGCACCGCGCCCGGCCAGCGTTACCACAAGGTGCATCTGGTGCCGTTCGGCGAATACATTCCGCAGAAGGCCTTGTGGGGCTGGGTGCTCGACGTGCTGCACATTCCGCTCTCCGATTTTGCGCGCGGCGCGCCCGACCAGCAGCCGCTCGCCGTCGGCGGCCAGCGGGTAGCGGTGAACATCTGCTACGAGGATGCCTTCGGCGCCGAGATCATCCGTCAGCTGCCGGCGGCCACGGTGCTCGCCAACGTGAGCAATCTGGCCTGGTTCGGCGATTCGCTCGCGCCCTGGCAGCACGCGCAGATGTCGCAGATGCGCGCGCTGGAAACCGGCCGCATGATGCTGCGCGCGACCAACACCGGCGTGACCGCGATCATCAACACGAAAGGCCGCATCGTGGCGGCGTTGCCGCTGTTCCAGGCGGGCACGCTGGCGGGAACGATCCAGGGTTATATGGGCGCGACGCCCTACGTGCGCTGGGGCAACACCCCGGTGCTCGTGGCGTGGGGCGTGCTGGCCGGCGTGCTCGTGCTCGCCGGGTTCTACCCGGGCGGGGCGGGCCGTGGCCGCAAAGCCGCCCAAGCGGCAACAGCCACGCTCAGGCGGCGGCCCTGACGCGCGTGGCGTTGCGTCCGCCGCGCTTGGCTTCGAGCAGGGCGGCGTCGGCGCGTGCGAGCGCCTCGTTTTCCTGCTTGTCGTCGCGGCTGTATTCCGACAGCCCGCCGCTCCACGACAGCTTTTGCGTGACGCCGGGGATCAGCTCGACGCTTTCGGGCATGTTGGCGCGCAGCCGCTCGGCGAGTTCCTGCGCGCGGTCGAGCGGCGTGTAGGGAAACAGCACGCAGAATTCGTCGCCGCCGAGGCGGGCGATGAAATCGCTGTTCCTGAGCGCCTTTTTTAGCGCTTCGCCGAACTTGATGATGAGCTGGTCGCCCGCCTCGTGGCCGAAGGTGTCGTTCACCTGCTTGAAGTTGTCGATGTCGAGAATGAGCAGGCTGTGCGTCCAGCCGTCTTTCAGGCTGGCAAACAGCTCCTTTTGCTTTTCGTCGAAGCTCCTGCGGTTGTTGACCTGCGACAGGTGATCGACGCGCGCCTGCGAAGTCGCCTCCTTCTGGCGGCCGAGCATGACGCGGCCGAGCTTCATCATGGTTTCGAGTGGCGTGGCGAATTCGGCGAGGCTCACCGGATAGTCGCTGCGCAGGCGCTGCTGCCGCAGGTCGTTGGTGAGCTTGACCAGTGTGCGCAGGCTGTCCGTTACGCGGTTCTTCACCGTCAGCACCACCGCCATGACGAGTATGGCGATGACGAGGCTGACGACCAGCCAGCCCAGCACGTAGGGCGCGATGTTCTCGATGGCGCGCGTGTCGTTGCGCCACACGGCGATGGTCCACGGCGTGCCGGCGAGCGCGATCCAGTTGGGCGCATTGCGCTGCTTGATCGCCTGGTTGCCGCGCCGCATCAGCACGCTCACGGTGCCGTCGCCCTGGCTTTGCTGCAGCTCGGCGTAGGCCGCGGCATCCGGCAGCGGCAGGGTGTCGAACAGCGTCTGCAGCTGCGGCAGGCTCTGTTCGACGATGACGAAGCCCAGGCGCTTGCCTTCGGCGTTCACCACCGGGTGCGACACCGCCAGACTGAACGTCGCCGCCGCCCCCGCGCCGCCGCGTCCTGCGCTGGCGATCAGCCGGCGCGTGTCGCCCGGCAAGAAGCCCGGCAGGAGCTGACGCTGGCCGTCGGTGACGAACAGCACGGTCGCATCCTGGTTGAGCGCATGCAGGTTGGCCGCCTGCGCCTGGCAGATGTCCGGCGACGCCGTCGCGAAACACGCGAGCGTCTGCGGATGGGCCGCGATGCGCGCAGCGCTTTTCTGCATGGCGTCGGCGAGGAACTCGATCTGCGCGGCCATCACCGGGCGGTCGAGTTCCTCTGCCGCCGGCTGGGGCTGCGGGCGCACCTGGTAAACCGCGAGCGTAACGAGCCCGGCCAGCAGCACCAGGGCTGCGGCCAGCATTAGGCCAAACCGCGATATGGACGTGGGGGGCATGTCGAACGCGCCCGCAGGCAGCAACCTCTTTTATCTGTTCTCCGCAAAGGCCGATCCGGACAAGACCGAAATCCGCCAACTTGTCGCTAACGCAGCAAATTCCATGCCCCGGGTCTGCCCACCGGCCCGCGACAGCTATTTGTCACTGCGGTGTAAAAAAAACCGACACTATTTCCGGCCGGTGCTGCCAAAGCCGCCGACGCCGCGCACGCTGGACTCGAACTCATCGACGAGGTTGAACGTGGCCTGCACCACCGGCACGATGACGAGCTGCGCCAGCCGTTCCATCGGCGCAAGCTCGAAGGCCGTCTGGCTGCGGTTCCAGGCGGACACCATGAGCTGGCCCTGATAATCCGAGTCGATGAGCCCGACGAGGTTGCCGAGCACGATGCCGTGCTTGTGCCCCAGCCCCGAGCGCGGCAGGATCAGCGCCGCGTAGCCCGGGTCGGCCAGATGGATCGCCATGCCGGTCGGAATCAGCCGCGTTTCGCCCGGCGCAAGCGTGAGCGGCGCATCCACGCACGCCCGCAAATCGAGCCCGGCAGCGCCGGCGGTCGCATACGCCGGCAGGTTGTCGCGCAGCCGGGCGTCGAGAATCTTCACATCCATCTTCATGTTCGTCGGGATTTCGTCAGTCAAGGAGCGTTGCGAGGTGGCGGATCAGCGCGCGTGCCTGGGTCTGCTTGTCGGCGCGCGGCAGGGAATGGCGGCCGGCATCATCGAACAGCACGAGTTCGGCGGTATCTTGCCCCAGCGTGTCCTGCGCCAGATTGCCGACCAGGAGCGGCAGCTTCTTGCGGCGCCGCTTGGCCTCGGCATGCTCGGCGAGCCGTTCGGTCTCGGCGGCAAAACCCACGCAGAACGGCGCGTCGGGGCGGGCGGCGACTTCGGCCAGAATGTCCGGATTGGGCACCAGATCGAGTTTTAGGCCCGCCTCGCTTTTCTTCAGCTTGTGCGCCGCAGCCGCGTCGGGCCGGTAGTCGGCGACCGCGGCCACCGCAATGAAAACGTCCGATGGCAATTCGGCAAGCACCGCCGCGCGCATTTCGGCGGCGGTTTCCACGTCGATACGGCGCACGTCCGCCGGGGTGGGCAGACAGGTCGACCCCGACACCAGGGTGACCTCCGCCCCGGCCTCCCGCGCCGCCGCGGCGACGGCGTAGCCCATCTTGCCCGAGCTGCGGTTGGTGAGCCCGCGCACCGGATCGATGGGTTCGAAGGTGGGGCCGGCGGTGACCAGCACACGCTTTCCCGCCAGCGGTCCGCGGCCGAACCGGTCCGCCAGCGAAGCCAGGATCTCGGCCGGTTCGAGCATGCGGCCCAGACCGACTTCGCCGCAGGCCTGTTCGCCTGCCGCCGGGCCGAGCAGGTGCACGCCGTCGGCGGCGAGTTGCGCGAGGTTGCGCCGGGTGGCCGGCGCCGCCCACATCGCGCGGTTCATCGCCGGGGCGACTGCCAGCGGACACGCGCGCGCCAGGCACAGCGTCGCGAGCAGGTCGTCCGCACGGCCGTGCGCGAGCCGGGCGAGGAAATCCGCCGACGCCGGCGCCACCAGGATCAGGTCGGCGTCGCGCGAGGCCTGGATATGCGCCATGCCGTCGGGAGAGCCGTCCGCCCACAGGCTTGTCAGCACGGGCTTGCCGGAGAGCGCCTGAAAAGTGAGCGGCGTCACGAAGCGGCACGCGGCCTCGGTCATCGCCACGCGCACGTCGGCCCCGGCCTTCACCAGCAGGCGGCAGAGTTCGGCCGCCTTGTAGGCGGCGATGCCGCCAGTCACGCCGAGAATGATGGTCCTGCCCGTCAGCGACACCGTGTCGATTTCCCGCCACTTTCCCTAGAATGGCGACATTCTAAGGGAGGGAAACCATCGTGGCGATTCGGGACTGGCCGGAAGACGCGCGCCCGCGCGAAAAGCTGCTGCGGCAGGGCGCAGCCGCGCTCACCGACGCCGAACTCGTCGCGGTCTTCCTGCGCACCGGAGTCACCGGCAAAAGCGCGGTCGACCTCGGGCGCGAACTGATCGCGCGTTTCGGCGGGCTGGGCGGGCTGTGCCGCGCCGAGCGGCGCGCCGCGTGTGCCGCGCCTGGCATTGGCGAAGCCAAATACGCGCAACTGGCGGCGGTGATGGAAATGGCGCGCCGCACGCTCGCCGAAGCCATGCATGCCGGCGACGCGCTCAACTCACCCGACGCGGTGCGCGACTACCTGCGCCTGACCCTTCGCGGCAAGGAATATGAAGTGTTCTGCTGTGTCTTCCTCGACGCCCAGCACCGCGTGATCGCGGTCGAGGAACTGTTTCGCGGCACGCTGACACAGACCAGCGTGTACCCGCGCGAGATCGTCAGGCGCGCCCTCGCCCACAACGCCGCCGCGCTGGTGCTCGCGCACAACCACCCCAGCGGGGTGGCCGAGCCCAGCCAGGCCGACCGCACCCTGACCCGGCATCTCGTCGAGGCGCTGGCGCTGATCGACGTGCGGGTGCTCGACCACTTCATCGTCGCCGGCCCGTCCTCGCTGTCTTTCCGCGAAGCCGGCCACCTCTGACTTGATTCCCGGTCGCAAACTGTGGTATAAATTGCGATTCTCGGGTTAACCCCGGCCACATTCGGCCGGTTTAGCCCAACCGGTTAACCCTCAATCATTCTGGAGCAGCATCATGGCTCGCGTATGTGTCGTCACGGGCAAGAAGCCCATGGTCGGGAACAACGTTTCCCACGCCAACAACAAAACCAAGCGTCGTTTCCTGCCCAACCTGCAATATCGTCGTTTCTGGGTCGAAAGCGAAAACCGCTGGGTGCGTCTGCGTCTGTCCAATGCGGCGCTGCGTACCATCGACAAGAACGGCATCGACGCCGTGCTGGCTGATCTCCGCGCACGCGGCGAAGCCGTTTAAGGAGAAGCGACATGGCTAAAGGCGGACGCGAAAAGATCAAGCTGGAGTCCACGGCGGGCACCGGCCACTTCTACACCACCACCAAGAACAAGAAGACCATGCCCGAGAAGATGGAGATCAGCAAGTACGATCCCAAGGCTCGCAAGCATGTGATGTACAAGGAAACCAAGCTGAAGTAATCCAGCCTGGCCTCAAAACAAAACCCGCCGATCGGCGGGTTTTGTTTTTCCGGCTTGCCTCACCGCGATCCGAAGATCGCGGTGAGCAGGGCTTACGCGTAACTGCGTAGGCGCACCGAAAAGGCCTTCAGCGAGGGAATGCCACTGTCTTCGGCGCGGCGGCACCAGGCCTGCAACTGTTCCAGCAATTGTTCGCGGCTGGCAGTGGAACGCCCCCACAGGGCGGCCAGTTCCTGCCGCATGCGATAGACGGTCTGCAGGCGCTCGCTCTTGCCCAGGAGGCCGTCGAGCGCGGCGCGGTCGGCGGCAGCCAGCTCGGCCGGCTCCTTGTGCAGCCAGCAGCGGAAGCTGGCGAGATTCCAGGTGTCCGGCAGATGGGTGCCGGCTTTCAGCTTGGCGATTTCGCTGGCGGCATCCACCCGCACGCTTTTCACGAAGCGGGTCATCACGTCGTAGCGGTGAGTGATGACGGCCTGCAGCGTATCGAGATCGCACAGCGGCTTGGCCGGACGCCACTTGACCGTGGGCGCGACCTTGCGGATGGTCGCCAGCCCGGCGTAGGACATCAGCTTGATGTACAGCCAGCCGATATCGAACTCGTACCACTTGTTCGACAGCCGCGCCGAGGTGCCGTAGGCGTGATGGTTGTTGTGCAGCTCCTCGCCGCCGATGAGGATGCCCCAGGGCAGGATGTTGGTCGAGGCGTCCTCGCAGGCGAAGTTGCGGTAGCCCCAGTAGTGGCCGACGCCGTTGATGATGCCGGCGGCGGTCACGGGAATCCACGCCATTTGCACCGCCCAGATGGTGAGGCCGATGGGGCCGAACAGCGCGATGTCGATCGCCATCATGCTCCAGATGCCGGCGGCGGAGTGCTTGCTGTAGAGGTTGCGCTCGATCCAGTCGTCGGGCGTGCCGTGGCCGTACTTCTCGATCGTCTGGGCGTTTTTCGCCTCGGCGCGGTAAAGCTCGGAGCCTTCCCAGAAAACTTTCTTGAGGCCGCGCGTTTGCGGGCTGTGCGGGTCTTCCTCGGTTTCGCATTTGGCGTGGTGCTTGCGGTGGATGGCCACCCACTGCTTGGTCACCATGCCGGTGGTCAGCCACAGCCAGAAGCGGAAGAAATGGCTGACGACGGGATGCAGATCGACCGCCCGGTGCGCCTGTGAACGGTGCAGGAAGATGGTGACCGCCGCGATGGTGACGTGGGTCAGCGCCAGCGCGACGACTACATAGCCCCACCAGGGCAGGTTCCAGCCGGGAAGTTCGAACAGGAAATCTAATGACATGCAGGATCCTTAAAGATTCAGGACAAAAACATCTTACTTTGTAACACACAACCCCATTAAAATCAATGAGTTTACGATTCGGCCTGGGGATGCAGATACACCACGCGCTGCGGGTAGGGAATCTGGATTCCGTTTGCCTGAAAGCCACGCCAGATGGCCCAGTTGAGATCGGAGCGCAGGTTGTTCTGCCCCTCGCTCGCGTCGCGTATCCACACCCCCAGTTCGAGCACGATGCCGTTATCGCCGAACTCGCGCAGGAACACCTTGGGCAGATCCTCGGGATCGTCCTTGATCACCCGGGGATGCTGTCCCGCCGCCTCCAGCATGATGGCGCGCGCCTGTTCCAGGTCGGTATCGTACGCCACCTGCACCGGCAGCATGATGCGCACGTTGGGCTGGGACAGCGAGTGGTTGACCACGGTCTGACTGATGAGCATTTCGTTCGGCACGATGCTTTCGGTGCCGTCGAGCGCTTTCAGGAGCGTGTAGCGCGTGTTGATCTGGCTGACCTGGCCGTAGCTCGTGCCCACCGTGACCAGATCGCCGATGCGCACCGAACGGTCGAGCAGAATGATGAAGCCGGAGACGTAATTGCTGGCGATTTTTTGCAACCCGAAGCCCAGCCCGACCCCCAGCGCGCCGCCAAACACCGACAGCACGGTGAGGTCGATGCCAACGGCGGGAAGCGCCACCAGCACCGCCAGGATCAGGAACACCGTGCGCACCGCCTTGGATAGCGCCATGCGCAGCGACAGGTTCATCTGGGTGAAGCCCATCAGGCGGTTCTCGACCAGCCGCGCCAGCGCGAGCGCGACGATGATCGCGATCAGGACCACGGTGGCCGCCTGGGCCAGCAGCCACAACGAAAAGCGATGGCCGCCCGACTCGAACGACAGGGCTTCCATCGCGGCGTGGATGCGGGGCAAGAGCCCGCTGATGTGCAGCGCAAACGCGCCCCAGATCAGCCAGGCCGCGGTGCGCTCCCACACCTTGAGCGACTCGCGCGGCTCGAACACGTAGCGCAGGGCGTAGATCGCCAGCCGCACGCCGACCAGCGACAGCAGCAGCGGAACGGCGATATTAAGGAGATGCGTGTTCTCCATTCCCAGCGCCGCGACGCTGCGCCCCGCCAGCACCGCCAGCAGCATCAGCAGGGGAAAGCCCACCCGCCGCAGGCCCTCGCGCCCGGCCGACCAGATCGCTCCCGCATCGGCCAGGCGCGGCTTGATCAGGCGCATGCCCCCCCAGGCGACCAGGGCGCACAGCAGCAGCACCCCGACCTGCCAGAAGAGGTCGGTGTCGCGGCTGTCGTCGATCAGCCGCGTGACGAGGTTGTCGAAGGGGATGGGCTTGGCCACTGCGGAATCAGAAGTTGTGCGTGTATTGCACGCTCAGGATATCCACCTGGCTGTCGTATTCGCCGACGAGCCGGGTGCCGTTGTCCACATTGTTCAGGCCCGGGTCGTTGACGAACAGGTGCGCGTAGCCGAAATCCAGCGCGCCCTGCTTGGACACGCGGTATTGCCCGCCCAGCGCGATCCAGGTGCGTGCGCCGTCGGGAATGCGAGGCGTGCGATAGGAATCCGACACCGGCGCCTCGTCGTGCGCGACGCCGCCACGCAGGCTGAGTTTCTCGTTCATGTGCCAGGTCAGCCCCAGCGAGTAACGCACGATGTCCTCCCAGTTTTCGGGCGTGGTCTTGTTGATGGTGCCGCGTATGGGCAGGTCGTCGAAATCGCTCCAGCCGGTCCAGGTGATGTCTGCGAGCACATCCCAGCGCGAAGACAGCTTGTGAAATACGCTCAGCGAAGCGCTGTCGGGCAGGGTGACCTCGGCAGTGACGGGACCGTTCAGGGCGGGCACGACCGGATCCGAAGTTTTCGTTTTGCCGTCCAGCGTGAAATCGATTTCCGAGCGGTACGCCAGCCCCACCCGGGTGGCCGGCGTCACCTGCCACAGCGCGCCCAGGTTGTAGCCCCACCCGAAGTCGTCGCCCTTGACCGTCACCAGGGGCTGGCCCAGCGCGGGAATGCGGTTGGTCAGCGTCGCTTCGATCCATTGCACGTTCAGCCCCGCCCCGAACGAAAGGGTGTCGCTGAATTTGTAGGCGAGTGCGGGGTTGAGGTTGACCGTTTTCAGCTCCGACTTGATGGCCTGAAAGCGGCCGATCCAGTCGGCGTCGTACTCGGTTTTCAGGCCAAACGGGCTGTTGAGCCCGATGCCGAAGTGCAGCGCCGGACTGAGGCGCTGCGCGAAGTAGGCATTGGGGACGAGCGCCCAGCCCCCTGCGTCCCCGCCCTGGCCGCCGCCGACCGGGAACGGCGCGCTGACGCTGCCGGAGAATTCCGCTTCGGGCTTGATGAGATGCGCGGCCAGCACGAGCTGCCGCTCGGGCAGCAGCGACATGCCCGCCGGGTTGAAATAGACCGTGCTGGCGTCTGCGGCCACCGCGGCCTGGCCGGCGAAGGCATTGCCCAGGCCGCTGGCATTCTGTTCGATGAGCGCAAAGCCCGCCGCATGGGCGGCGCCTGCAAGATTGGCGAGCGCGAGGCCGGCGGCCACGCGAAGACGGTACGACATGGAATTCTCCCTAATTTTTAAAATGACGGACTGGAATCAGCTGCGCGCGAAATCGGAATACATCGCCTCGACCGCCGCGCGGTAGCGGTCGAGAACCTGGTTGCGTTTCACCTTCATGGTGGGCGTCAAGAGGCCATTATCCACCGTCCACGGCTGCAGCTCAGGATGCAGGCGGCGTATCTGCGCGTAGCCGGGGAAGTGCTTCAGGTGGTCGGCGACGCGCCGGGTGAGCGCCTTGACGACTTTCGGGTTCCTGAGCGCCGACGGCTGCGCGGGGTCGACGTTGAGGCTGGCGGCAAAGGCCTGCCAGTGTTCCTCGTTCAATACGGTGAGCGCGGCGAGATAGGGCTTGCCTTCGCCGACCACCATCACCTGCTCGAACAGCGGATCGAGCAGGATCGCGGATTCCATGTCGGCGGGCGGCACTTTCTCGCCGTTGTTCAGCACGATGATGTCCTTGATGCGCCCGACGATGTGATAGTGCCCGCGCGCGTCGAGGCTCGCCTTGTCGCCGGTATGCAGCCAGCCGTCGGCGTCGATCATCGCGCGCGTGGCTTCCTCGTTCTTCCAGTAGCCCTGCATCACGCATTTGCTGCGGGTGAGCAGTTCGTCGTTCTCGCCGATCTTCACCTCGACCCCGGGCAGCGGCAGGCCGATGCTCGACGGCACGTTGGATTCGGGCCGGTTCACGCACACCACCGGGCTGGTTTCGGTGAGCCCGTAGCCCTGGATGACCGGCACGCCGAGGCCGATGAACACGCGCGCGATTTCGGGCGACAGCGCCGCGCCGCCGGAGATGGCGAGTTTCAGGCGCCCGCCGAGCCTGGCCGTGACCGGGTCGGCCACCAGCTTTTTGAGGAGGGGCCACAGCAACAGCTCGGGGTGCCAGCCCGCCACGCCCTGCGCGCGTTCGAAGCGCCGCCAGCCCACGCGCACGGCCAGATCGAAGAGGGTGCGCGCAATGGGTTTTTTCTTCGCCAGGCCGTCCTGGATGCGGCCGTACACCCGTTCGTAGATGCGCGGCACCGAGATCAGCACGGTGGGGCGGATGGTCTGCAAGTCCTGCGCGAGCTGGGCGATCGAGCGCGCGTAGGCGACCTCGGCGCCCAGCAGCAGGGGCATGTAGTAGCCGCCGGTGCGTTCCAGCGTGTGCGACAGCGGCAGAAACGAAAGAAACACCTCGTGCGGGTCGAATTCGGCGCATTGCGAGGCGTAGTACGCGTTCCACAGGAAATTGGCATGGCTGAGCATCACGCCCTTGGGCCGTCCGGTGGTGCCCGAGGTGTAGACGATGCTGGCCAGCTGGCCGGCATCCAGCTGGCGATCCGGCACCGGCGTGTCCGCTGCGGCGGCGAGCCAGTCGGCCGCCACGACAAAACGCGCATCCCGCCCGGCAAGCGGCGCCTCCGCCGCCTCCAGGCTGACGATGCGTTGCAGCCGCGTCGCCGAACCTGCGATCTCGGCGAGCTTGCCGTGCTGGAACCGGCCTTCGATCAGGAGCAGCTTCGCGTCGGCATGGTCGAGGATGTAGGCCGCGTTGTCGGGGCGGTCGTCAAGGTAGAGCGGCACCGTCACCAGCCCGAGCGAGAGCGCGGCCTGGTCGAAGATCACCCACTCGACACGGTTCTTCAGCATCAGCGCGACGCGGTCGCCGGGTGCGAGCCCTTCGCGCGCCAGCGCGCGCCGCCAGCGCTCCACCTCGGCGGCCACCTGCGCCCAGCTGAAGCTGACCCAGCTCGCGCTCGCCTCGTCGTACTGGCGGTATGCGCTCGCGCTGGGCGACGCCGCGACGCGTGCGCGGAACAGCCCGTGGAGTGTCCCCAGTCGATCGGGGTGGAAATCGCCTGCCGTCATGTGGCTGTGTCAGTAGACCTTAATGGAACGCCGCATAGATAAACGCAAAGTTTCCGGGGGTCAAGCCGGCGACTTCGCCAGAACCGCGGCGAAAAACCCGTCGGTGCCGTGCACGGCGGGCGAGAGTTTGAGACAGGCGCCGGTGTCCAGCGCGACCTTGTGCTGCGCCAGAATCTCGTTCGCCGCCAGCGGCTCGAATCCGCCTTCGGCGAGGAAGGCGTCGACGATGGCTTCGTTTTCCTCGGGCAGCAGGCTGCACGTGGCGTACACGAGCCGGCCGCCCGGTTTCAGCAACCGGGCGGCGGCGCGCAGGATGTGCGCCTGCTTGCGCGTCAGTTCCGCCACGCTCTCGGGCGACTGGCGGAACTTGAGGTCGGGGTTGCGCCGCAGCGTGCCCAGGCCCGAACACGGCGCGTCGACCAGCACGCGGTCGAGCTTGCCGGCGAGCCGCTTCACCCGCGTGTCGTTCTCCGAGGCGATCAGCTGCGGCATCACGTTGGACAGCCCCGAGCGCGCCAGCCGCGGTTTCAGGTTGGCGAGCCGCTTTTCGGCCACGTCGAAGGCGTACAGCCGGCCGGTCGAGGCCATGGTCGCGCCGAGGGCGAGCGTCTTGCCGCCGGCGCCGGCGCAGAAGTCGCACACCATTTCGCCGCGCCGCGCGCCGACCAGCAAGGCCAGCAGCTGGCTGCCTTCGTCCTGCACTTCGAGCGTGCCGTCGAGAAACAGCGGATGCCGGTTGATCGCCGGGTGATCGGCAAAGCGCAGGCCCCAGGGCGAGTATGGCGTCGCCGCGACCTGCAGGCCCTCGCCCTGCAGGCGTGCGAGCACGGCATCGCGGTCGGCCTTCAGGCTGTTCACCCGCACGTCGAGGGGCGCCGGCTGCTGCAGAGCGCGGCCGAGCGCGAGGATGTCGGCCTCGCTCATCGTGGCCTGCAACTTCTCCACCACCCAGTCGGGCAGCTCGGCCGCCACGGCGAGCGGCGGCTCGTCGGTCTTCGCGTTGCGGATGTGCTGGATCAGCTCGGGTTTGGCGAACTGTTCCAGCGTGGCGCCGCTCATGCCGCGCGCCTTGATGAGCCAGGCGACGATCAGCGTGCGCGGGTTGGCCGCCGGCACCACCACCGACAGATAACGATAGCGCCGCAGTACGCCGAACACCGCCTCGGCGACGAAGGCGCGGTCGCGCGCGCCGAGCTTGCGGTTGTCGCGAAAATAGGCCGACAGCACCGCATCGGCGGGCCGTTGAAAATCGAGCACCCGGTCGAGCGCCTGGGTGGCGGATTGCAGCAGGGCGTGAGTCAGTTCCATCGTGGGCGGCCCTTGGCAGGGCCGGGGATCAGGGTTGCGTGTCCCGCCTGGGCGGGGTTTCGTCGTAGGGGTAGCGCACGTGGCCGTAGCGGATGACCAGCACGGCCACGGCCAGCAGCAGCATCGAGCCGGCCACGGCCAGCATCCGCCAGACGTCGAGGCTTTTCATGTCGAGCACCAGGTAGCGCGCCAGCGCGACGATGGCGATGTAGATCGGAAAGCGCACGGGCAGTTGCCCGGACTGGAAGTACACGCCGACCATGGCAAGGATTTCCAGGTAGAGGAAAAGCAGCAGCAGGTCGGCCAGCGTGACCTTGCCGGCTTCGACCATCACCTTGACTTCCATCACGCCGGCCACCAGCGTCGCCAGCGTGATGACGACGAGGCCGACGGTCTCGAACACGCCCAGGGTTTCGAGCGCGAAGCGCGGCAGCTTGCGATCCTTGGCAGGATTCATGAGGGGCTCCGATCAACAGGCGGACATTCTAGCCCGCCCGCTTGTGCTCCAGCCATTCGCGCCAGATCGCCACCGAAATGGCGAGCAGCACCGGCCCCAGGAACAGGCCAATGAGGCCGAAGGCGTTGAGCCCGCCCAGCACGCCCAGAAACACCAGCAGGAAAGGCACCTGCGTCGGCCCGCTGATGACGAGCGGCCGGATCAGGTTGTCGACCCAGCTCACCACCAGCGCGCCCCACAGAAAGAGCCCGAGCGCGGCCTGCGTCTCGCCGTGCGCGAGCAGGTTCGCCGACAGCCCGAGCCACACCACCGGCCCGACGAACGGGATCAGCGAAACGAGCGCGGTGATCGCGCCCCACAGCACGGGCGCGGTAATGCCGGCGACCCAGTAGCCCAGCCCCGCGAGCACGCCTTGCGCCAGCGCCGTCAGCACGATGCCGAACACCACCGCGCGCACGGTCACGCCGACCGCGTGGATGTAGCCGCGCGCCGATTCGCCCAGCCAGCGGGTGGCGACGCGGCGGAACTGCGTCAGCACGCTGTCGCCGTGCCGGTAGAGGAAGAACAGGGCGAACACGGCGATGCCGAACTTGGCCGCGTTGCGGCCGACGCCGCCGGCGATGGTCTTGAACGTGCCGGGATCGGCCAGGCCCAGCGCCTCGATCTGCAGGCGCACCCACGCCGGGTCGCCCTGAATCTTGGCGTATTGCGCCATGATCCAGGCGCCTGCGGGCCAGTCGCGCACGCCGGCCGGCAGCGGCGGCAGGCCCTCCGCCGACAGCTTGCGCAGCAGATCCGCGGCTGACGCCACGTCCGCCAGCAGGGTGAACATCACCCACAACAGCGGCAGCAACAGGGTCGCCGCCACCCCCAGCGTCATCAGGAAGGCCACCACGTTCTCGCGTCCGGGCAGCGCCCGCTGCAGGCGCTGGTGCAGCGGCCAGGTGACGTAGGCCAGAATGCCGGCCCAGATCAGCGCGACGAGAAACGGCGACAGCACCCAGAGCGTCGCGCCAAAAATGAAAATCAGGAAGGCAAACGCCGCGATGCGGCGCGCGAGCGGGGAGTCGATGTCAACGGCCATGTCTATCCTCATAGCTGGCGGGCAGGCCTGCCGCAAGCGGCGTCAGGCGGCCGCCCGCGGCCAGGCTAGCGGCGCACCATGTCCATGATCCTGCCCATGTCGAGCGTGCCGGCCTGCTGCTGCATCTGCGGCAGGTAGCGCGCCTGCATCTCCCTGGCCGGCCCCAGCAGGGTCTGGAAGGTTTCCCTCAGCACGGCGGCGTTCATCGTCCGCCCGCCTGCATAGTAGCGCCTGGCGAGCTGGCCGAGCGCGTAGGTGGTGGCAAACGAGAACGCCATGCCGGTGGCGGCGCCGCCGAGCTTGCCGACGGCCTTGCCCGCCGCCTTGCCGAGCAGGCCGCCCAGGAGCTTGCGGCCGAACTGCTCCAGGTACTGCGAGGTGAGCCCCACGCCGGCGGCGGCGATGAAGTCCTTGATGTGCCCCTGGTCGAGCGCGTAGCCATGCGCCTTGCCGATGCCGTACACCATCTTGATCTGCAGCGGGATGATCGCCATCGACGCCCACGACTGCGGCAGCAACTCCAGCGCGCCGGCTAGGAGGCTGGTGTTGAGGATGGTCTTGTCGAGCTCGGCTTCCGGCACGTTCGCCTGCGAAGCGACGACGGGCCCGGGGGCGGCCGCCGCAGCGCCCGCGACCGCCACCGGCGCGGCTGCTGCCGTGAGTTCCACGACGCGATCCGCCTCGGCCT
>JAIWOS010000176.1 GCA_020217265.1 Thiobacillus sp.
CGCCGCGGCCGCGCAGACGCGCCGCCTGCCCGGCCGCGACCTGCGTGCCGCGTTGATGGCTCAACTGGAACATCCGCGCTGGGACGACGTGGCGGCGCGCTGCCTCGCCTGCGGCAGCTGCACTGCGGTGTGTCCCACCTGTTTCTGCCACGCCGAGATCGACACGTCCAGCGTGGACGGCGCCTCCAGCGAACACGCCCGGCAGTGGGATTCGTGCTTCGGCGAAACCCATGGCCAGCTGCACGGTTTCAACGTGCGGCCCGACATCCGCAGCCGCTATCGCCAGTGGCTCACCCACAAGCTCGCCGGCTGGCACGAGCAGTTCGGGCGCAGCGGTTGCACGGGGTGCGGCCGCTGCATCGCGTGGTGCCCGGTGGGGATCGACCTCACCGAAGAGGTCGCGGCATTGACGGGAACGCAGCCATGAACGCACGCATGCCGCCCGTCGCCGGCCCGCCGCACGCCGCCACGGTGGTGGCGCGCACCCAGGAATCGCCGTCCATCTTCACCCTGCGCCTGCGGCTCGACGATGCGGCGGCGCAGGCGGCGTACCGCTTCGCGCCGGGGCAGTTCAACATGCTCTATCTCTACGGCGTCGGCGAGGTGCCGATCTCGATCATGTCCGACCCCGAGGAGCGCGACGGCATCGGCCACACGATCCGTGCGCAGGGCCGCGTCACGCAAGGGCTGGCGAAACTGCGGCCGGGCGACCGCCTCGGCATGCGCGGCCCGTTCGGACGCGGCTGGCCATTGCAGGAGGCAGGCGGCTGCGACGTGGTGCTGCTGACTGGCGGTCTGGGGTGCGCGCCGGTGGTGTCGGTGATCCATTACGTGCTGAAGCGGCGCGAGCGTTTCGGCAAGCTCGTCATCGTCCAGGGCGTGAAGCACGCCCTGGACCTGATCTGGCGTGAGCAGTACGACCGCTGGGCAAAGCTGCCGGACACCCAGGTGCTGGTGGCGGCAGGCGAGGGCGCGCCGCTGTGGCCCTGGCACGTGGGGCGGGTCACCGATCTGTTCGCGCTCGCGCGTTTCGATCCCGACCGCGCGGTGGCGATGATGTGCGGGCCCGAGGGCATGATGCACGCCGGCGCAGAGAGCCTGCTGGCGCAGGGTCTGCCGGAATCGCGTCTGTTCCTCAGCATGGAGCGCAACATGCAGTGCGCGGTGGGGCGCTGCGGGCACTGTCAGCTAGGTGCCGCCTTCGTCTGCCGCGACGGCCCGGTGTTCAACTGGGGTGAGGTCAAGGCGCTGCTCGCGCACCGGGGGTTCTGATGGACGGCGAAAACAAGCCCCGCGTGGCGGTGCACAAGTTCAGCTCCTGCGACGGCTGCCAGCTGGCGCTGCTGAACCTGGGCGAAGACCTGCTGACCCTGGCCGCCCGCGTCGAGCTGGTGCATTTCGCCGAAGCCGGGCCGACGAATCCCGATGCCTGGGTCGATGTCGCTTTCGTCGAAGGCAGCATGTCGACCCCGGAAGACATCGAGCGCATCCGCCGCATCCGGGAACAGAGCCGCGTGCTGATCGCCATCGGCGCCTGCGCGGTTTCGGGCGGCATCCAGGGCCTGCGCAACCAGGCCGATGGCGCCGCGTGGATCGCGCAGCTCTACGAACACCCCGGGGCGATCGCCAGCCTCGCGCAGTCCACCCCGGTGTCGGCGCACGTGAAGGTCGATTTCGAACTCTACGGCTGCCCGGTGGACAGCGCGCAGATGCTGGCGGCGGTCAACGCGCTGCTGTTGGGCGCCGTGCCGCGCGCAAGCACCGACAAGGTCTGCACCGAGTGCAAGCGGCAGGGGCATCCCTGCGTGATGGTGAGCCGCGGCATCGCCTGCCTGGGACCGGTGACGCGCAGCGGCTGCGGCGCGCTGTGCCCTAGCCTCGGGCGCGACTGCTACGGCTGCTACGGTCCGGCGGAAAACGCCAACACCGATGCGCTCACCGCGCAGTTCGCCCGCCTCGGACTGGACGCGACGGCGATCCGGCAGCGCTTCCAGGGCATCAATAGCCAGGCGCCGGTTTTTCTGGCGGCGGCACAGCGTACAGGCGCCGGCCATGACTGAAACGACACGCTCGGTTGAGATCCATGTGCCGGTGCTGGCGCGGGTGGAAGGCGAGGGCGCGCTCGATCTCGTCATCGAAAACGGCAACATCACCCGGCTGCGCCTGCGCATCTTCGAGCCGCCGCGTTTTTTCGAAAAATTCCTCGAAGGCCATCATTACAGCGAAATCCCCGATCTCGTCGCACGCATCTGCGGCATCTGTCCGGTAGCCTATCAGGTCACCGCGGCGCAGGCGCTGGAACAACTCTACGGCGTGGAACTCACGCCGTGGGCGCGCGCACTGCGCCGCGCGCTCTACTGCGGCGAATGGCTCCAGAGCCACAGCCTGCACGTTCATCTGCTCGCCGCGCCGGATTACTTCGGTTGCAACAGCGCCATCGAACTGGCGCAAATCGCGCCGGACGTGGTGCGCCGCGGCCTGCGCCTGCAGGCGCTGGGCAACGAACTGATGGACCTCATTGGCACGCGTTCGGTGCATCCGGTCGGCGTGCGCGTCGGCGGTTTCCACGCCGCACCGCCGGTCGCGCGCGTGCGCGAACTGCGCGTCAGGCTGCTGACTGCGCTGTCCGAGGCCGAGGCGCTGGTACGCTGGGCCGCCGCCATTCCCTTGCCGCCGGACGAGCAGGCCTTCGTCTCGGTGGCGATGCGGCATGCCCACGACTACGCCATCGAAGCCGGCGATATCGCCGCCAGCGACGGCCTGCAGATCGGCGCCGACGCCTACGACGCGCATTTCGCCGAACGTCACGAGCCGCATTCCACCGCGCTCTACAGCAGCTATCGCGGCCAGCCCTATCTGGTCGGGCCGCTGGCGCGCCTGAACCTCAACCACGACCGTTTGCCGTCGCAGCTTTGTTCCCTGCTTGTCGAAACCGGCTTCGCGCTGCCGAGCCGCAACGTGTTCCACAGCCTCGTCGCGCGCGCCGTGGAAATCTGGCTCGCGCTCGACGAAGCCGCGCGCCTGCTCGCCGATTACACGCTGCCTGATGCGCCCTGGGTGCCGGTGGAACCGCGCGCCGGCGTCGCCACCGGCTGCACCGAAGCACCGCGCGGCCTGTTGTGGCATCGCTACCAAATGGACGCCGACGGCCGCGTAGTCAACGCGCGCATCGTGCCGCCAACCAGCCAGAACCAGGCGCGCATCGAGGCGGATCTGCAGCAGTCGCTGCTCGCCTTCGGACTCGACCGGCCGGACGAGGCGCTGCGCCTGCACTGCGAGAAGGTCATCCGCAACTACGACCCGTGCATTTCCTGCGCCACCCATTTTCTGCGGCTGAATGTGGAACGGACATGACGCGTCTGCGCATACTCGGCATAGGCTCGCCCTCGGGCGACGACCAGGCAGGCTGGTGGGTGATTGATGCGCTGGAGGACATGGGCTTCAGCAACCGGCACGGGATCGAACTCGACAGGCTCGACCGCCCCGGCGCAGTGCTGGTGTCGCGCCTGGAACACGCAGCCTGGGTGGTGCTGGTCGATGCGATGGCGAGCGGCGCCATCCCCGGCACGATCCGGCATTTCGATCGCACCGACTGGCGCGGTTACGACGGGGGGCTGTCGAGCCATGGACTTGGCGTTTTTGCTGCACTCGAACTTGCCGAGGCGATGGGCAGCTTGCCGCCGCGGCTCGACTTGTACGGCATCGAGATCGGGGCTGCCGGGCACAGCAGCGGAATCACGCCGGCCGTGCGCGAGGCTGCGCGTGCACTCGCAATCCGTCTTGCGGGACCGATACGCTAGAGGTCTTCGCGCCGCAGCAAGAAAACGAACTGGTCGCCGCCTTGGGTGTCGAGCCAGGTGAAGGGCAGCGCGGGGTAGGCGGCTTCGAGTGCGTCGCGGTTGTGGCCGATCTCGACGACCAGCAGGCCGCCAGGATTGAGGTGAGATTTGGCCGCGGTGAGTATCCGCCGCGTGGCGTCCAGACCGTCCACGCCGGAGCCGAGCGCCAGCGCCGGTTCCGCCCGGTATTCCGGCGGCAAGGTGGCGACCGACGCGGCGTCGACGTAGGGCGGGTTGCTGACGATCACGTCGTAGGTGCGGCCTTCCAGTGCGGCGAAGAGGTCGGATTCAATCAGATCGATGCGATCGCCCAAACCATAGTCTGCGACGTTCTGTGCGGCGACGGCGAGCGCGTCCTGCGACAACTCCGCCGCATCGACCTGCGCGTTGGGAAAGGCCAGCGCGGCAAGGATGGCCAGGCAGCCCGACCCGGTGCAGAGGTCGAGCACGCGGGTCACTGCGTCGGGGTCTTCCAGCCACGGCGTCAATTGCTCGCCGAGCAGTTCGGCGATGAAGGAGCGCGGCACGATCACGCGTTTGTCCACGAAGAAGCGGTGTCCCGCCAGCCAGGCTTCGCCAGTGAGGTAGGCGGCTGGCACGCGCTCGCGCACGCGCCGCTCGATCACGGCCTGGACTTCCTCCGATTCGCCGTGGGTGAGGCTGGCGTCGAGAAAAGGCTCCAGGCGGTCGAGCGGCAGGTGCAGGGTGTGCAGGATCAGATACGCGGCTTCGTCGAAGGCGTTGTCCGAGCCGTGGCCGAAATGCAGCTTCGCTTCATTGAAGCGCGAGACCGCGAAGCGCAGCCAGTCGCGCACGGTGATGAGGGATTCGGTGTCGTCGAAGTGTTTCATTGGGGGATGCGTCAGAGGCGAGCGATCAGCCAAGCAGTTTTTCCAGCGTCTTCTGGTACACCGCGGTCAGCCGCTCGATGTCTTCCAGCGCGACGTGTTCGTTGAGCTTGTGGATGCTGGCATTGAGCGGGCCGAATTCGACGACTTGCGGACAGATCTCGGCGATGAAGCGCCCGTCGGAAGTGCCACCGGTGGTCGAAAGCTCGGGGGTGACGCCGGTGACTTCGCGGATCGCTTCGGAAAGCGTGTCGCACAGCGTGCCGCGCGGCGTGAGGAACGGCTTGCCCGACAGGTTCCACTCGATCTCGTAGTCGAGGCCGTGATCGTCGAGAATCTCGCACAGGGCTTCTTTCAGCCCTTCGGCGGTGCTGGCGGTGGAGTAGCGGAAGTTGAACAGGATTTCCACCGTGCCGGGTATGACGTTGGTCGCGCCGGTGCCGCCGTGAATGTTGGAAATCTGCCATGTGGTCGGCGGGAACCAGGCATTGCCCTCGTCCCACATGGTGTCGGCGAGTTCGGCAATCGCAGGCGCGGCGAGGTGGATGGGGTTCTTGGCCAGGTGCGGGTAGGCGATGTGGCCCTGCACGCCCTTGATGGTGAGCTTGCCGGACAGCGAGCCGCGCCGACCGTTCTTGATGGTGTCGCCGAATTCGGCGGCGCTGGTCGGCTCGCCGACGATGCAGTAGTCGAGAAATTCGCCGCGCGCGCGCAGGGCCTCGACGACCTTGACCGTACCGTCGGTGGCCGGGCCTTCCTCGTCGGAGGTCAGCAGGAAGGCGATCGAGCCTTTGTGGTCGGGATGCGCGGCGATGAAACGCTCGGCGGCGACGACGAAGGCGGCGTCCGAGGTTTTCATGTCGGCGGCGCCGCGCGCATAGAGCTTGCCGTTGCGCAGCGTCGGGGTGAAGGGATTGCTGTCCCACTGGTCGAGCGGTCCGGTGGGCACCACGTCGGTGTGGCCGGCAAAGCAGACCAGCGGCGGCACGTGGCCGCGCCGCGCCCACAGGTTGTCGACGCCGTTGTGGCGATGGCGCTCGATGTGGAAGCCGAGTTTTTGTAGCCGCGCGGCGATGAGGTCGTGGCAGCCGGCGTCGTCGGGGGTGAGCGATTTGCGCTGCAGCAGATCGACGGCGAGCGCCAGGGTTTCGCTGGCGCGGACTGCGTCCTCCAGGGTTTCGTTGGCCATGGGGATCAGGCTCCGAGGAGTGCTGCGTATTCGGCTTCGCTGAAGCCGAGGTGGTAGGTGCCGTACCTTTCCAGTACCGGACGCTTGATGACGCTGGGCTGCGCGAGCATCAGGGCGAGGGCGCCGGCTTCGTTGCCGGCGGCGGCTTTTTCGCTGTCGGCGAGCTTGCGCCAGGTGGTGCCGCGCGTGTTGAGCAACGCCTGCCAACCGGTCTGGCCGGCGACGGTTTTCAGCCAGGCTGCGTCCACGCCCTGTTTCTTGAAATCGTGGAAGGGGACGTCGTGGCCGTGTGCGGCAAGCCAGGCGCGCGCTTTCTTCACCGTGGTGCAGTTGGGAATGCCGTAGAGTTTCATGGATGCGACGGGCCGGCGGGTTTGCCAGCGTAAAATCACGGATGAAAAATCGCCATTCTACCCGAGCCCATGAGCCACGCCGTGCATTCCCACTCCGTTCCTGCGCCTGCCGTCGATCCCAGCCTGCGCTCGGTCGGCCGGCTGTTTCCGTACCTGTGGGAATTCCGCGGCCGCGTGCTGGTGGCGCTGGCGCTGCTGGTGGGCGCCAAGCTCGCCTCGGTGGCGGTGCCGCTGGTGTTGAAGGACATCGTCGATGCGCTCGACAAGCCGCGTCCCGAACTGGTGCTGCCGCTCACGCTCATCCTCGCCTACGGTTTCCTGCGCTTTGCCAGCACCACCTTCGCCGACCTTCGGGACGTGGTGTTCGGCAAGGTCACGCAACGCGCCATGCGCCGCATCAACATGGCGGTGTTCGAGCACCTGCATACGCTGTCGTTGCGCTTTCACCTGGAGCGCCAGACCGGCGGCCTCACGCGCGACATCGAGCGCGGCGCCAAGGCGGTATCCAGCCTGGTCGGCTATCTGCTGTTCCGCATCACGCCGACGGTGCTGGAAATCCTCATGGTCGCGGGGGTGCTCATCGTCAAGCTCGACTGGGTGTTCGGCGCGATCACGCTGGTCACGCTCGTCGCCTACATCGGCCTCACCGTGACCATTACCGACTGGCGCACGCAGTTCGTGCGGCGCGCCAACACGCTGGACTCCGAGGCTTACACGAAAGCCATCGACAGCCTGCTCAACTACGAGACGGTGAAATACTTCGCCAACGAAAAATACGAGGCGCAGCGCTACGACGCGGCGCTTGCCGCCTGGGAGGACATGGCGCTGAAATCGCAGCGCACGCTGGGGCTGCTCAACGCGGCGCAGGCCGGCGCGATCGCCATCGGCGTCACCGCCATGATCTGGCGCGCCGGCCTCGGCGTGGTCGAGGGCACGCTCACGCTGGGCGATCTGGTCATGGTCAACGCTTTCCTGCTGCAGATGTTCCAGCCGCTGTCCTTTCTGGGCGTGATGTACCGGGAGATCAAGCAATCGACCACCGACATCGAGCGCATGTTCGCGCTGCTGAACCGGCCGCGCGAGGTGGAGGACAGGCCCGATGCGCGTGCGCTCGACGTGATCGCGGGCGAGGTCCAGTTCGATCACGTGTCCTTCGCCTACAACCCGGATCGGCCCATCCTGCACGACGTCAGCTTCACCATTCCGGCCGGCCGGACGGTTGCCGTCGTCGGCGCCTCGGGCTCGGGCAAGTCGACGCTGGCGCGCCTGCTGTTCCGCTTCTACGACGTGCAGCAGGGCAGCATCCGCATCGACGGCCAGGACATCCGCCACGTCACCCAGGATTCGCTGAGGCAGGCGATCGGCGTGGTGCCGCAGGACACCGTCCTGTTCAACGACAGCATCTACCACAACATCGCCTACGGCCGGCCGGACGCCCGTCGCGAGGAAATCGTCGCCGCCGCGCGCGCCGCGCACATCCTCGACTTCATCGAACGGCTGCCGCAGGGCTGGGACACGGTGGTCGGCGAGCGCGGCCTGAAGCTCTCCGGCGGCGAAAAGCAGCGGGTCGCCATCGCGCGCACGCTGTTGAAGAATCCCGCCATACTCATCCTCGACGAAGCGACGTCGGCGCTCGATACCCGCACCGAAAAAGCGATTCAGGCCGAACTGATGGAGATGGCGAAAAGCCGCACCAGTCTCATCATCGCCCACCGCCTGTCGACTGTCGTCGAGGCCGACGAGATCCTCGTCATGGATGCCGGCCGCATCATCGAGCGCGGCCGTCACGCCGACCTCTTGGCGAAGGGCGGCGCCTACGCGCACATGTGGGCCTTGCAGCAGCAGGCCGAGGCCGAGCCGGCGTGAGCGCCTCGCGCATCCTGCGGCCCGGCGTGCGCCGGCATGAACTGTGGGCGTGGGCGATGTACGACTTCGCCAACTCTGGCTACACGACCGTCGTGATCACCGCCGTATTCAGTGCGTATTTCGTTTCGGTCGTCGCAGGCGACGCGCCCTGGGCGACGTTCGCGTGGACGCTTGCGCTGTCGGTGTCATACGCGGCGGTGCTGCTGTCGGCGCCGCTGGTCGGCGCATGGGCCGATGCGCACGCCGGCAAGAAAGCGCTGCTGTGGGCGAGCACGCTCGGCTGCGTGGCCGGCACGGCCGCCCTGTATTACGCCGCGCCTGGCGCGCTGCCGCTTGCCATCGCGGCGCTGGTGCTGTCGAATTTTTTCTTCGGCACCGGCGAAAACCTCATCGCCGCCTTCCTGCCGGAACTCGCGCGACCTCAGGCGATGGGGCGCGTGTCGGGCTGGGGCTGGTCGCTCGGCTACGTCGGGGGGCTGGTGTCGCTCGGTGCGAGCCTGGCCTATATCGGCTGGGCGCAAGACAAGGGGCAGGGCGCTTCGGACTTCGTGCCCGTGACCATGCTGATCACCGCCGCGCTTTTCATGCTGGCGGCGCTGCCCGCGCTGACGCTGCTGCGCGAGCGTGCCCGTCCGCAGCCTGGCGCCGCCGTGCGCGGCGCATGGGAGCAGGTGCGGCACACGCTCGGGCACCTGTCGCAACTGCCGGATCTCAGGCGGTTCCTGCTCTGCACCGTGCTCTATCAGGCCGGCATCCAGGCGGTGATCACGCTCGCCGCGATCTACGCCAGCCAGATTTTTCACTTCACCACGCAGCAAACCATCCAGCTGGTGCTGGTCGTCAATGTCACCGCTGCGCTGGGCGCCTTCCTGTTCGGCCATGTGCAGGACCGCATCGGCCATGTGCGCGCGATCGCCGCAACCCTCGCCGGCTGGATCGTCATGGTGGCGCTGGCCTGGAGCGCGCCCGACGGGCGCATGTTCTGGGTCGCGGCCAACCTCGCCGGCCTGTGCATGGGCGCCTCGCAATCGGCCGGCCGGGCGATGGTGGGGCTGCTGGCGCCGCCGCGTCATCAGGCTGAATTCTTCGGGCTGTGGGGGCTGGCGGTGAAGCTGGCGTCCATCCTCGGCCCGCTCACCTACGGCGTGGCAAGCTGGGCTACCGGCAACGATCATCGCCAGGCCCTCTTGATCACCGGCTGCTATTTCGTGCTCGGCCTTGTCGCGCTCAAGGGCGTGAATGCCCTGCGTGGCCGCCGTGCGGCGCACCGCTTTTCCGCGCGCGCATGACCGACTTTGCGCTGATCGAAACCGACATGGCGCGTCATGGGGCCGGGCTGGCCGCCATCCGGCGCGCGGTGTTCATCGAGGAGCAGGGCGTGCCCGAAGCACTGGAATGGGACGAATTCGATGCCGTCTCGACGCACTGGCTTGCCGTGCTGGCCGACGGCACGCCGGTGGGCTGCGCGCGCCTGCTGCCCGACGGCCATATCGGCCGCATGGCGGTGTTGCCGGCGTGGCGTGGGCAGGGTATCGGGCGTGCGCTGTTGGATGCAGCGCTTTCTGGCGCACGGGCGCGCGGGTTTTCTGTCGTCCGGCTCTCGGCACAGCTCCACGCAACAAATTTTTACAAACGTGCCGGCTTTGTTGCCGAGGGGGAACCCTACGCAGAAGCCGGCATTCCGCACCTTGCCATGATCAAAAAACTTTCCTGAGTGGAACTTGATCCTGCCCCTCTGGTCAGCATATGTGCATTTAATAATTCACTGATAGAGTTCGTTAACTTCGCTGATTCCAATAATCAGGGCAGCCGCCCGAAACCGAAGCTTACGAACTCGCCGGCCGTCCGGCCGAGACAGGGGGCAACGCATGGCAAAACTACGAGCCGGCATCGTCGGCGCGGGCATCTCTGGCGCCACTTGCGCCGGCGTGCTGGCGGCGGCAGGCTGGGAAGTCGACATTTTCGACAAGGCGCGCGGCGCGGGCGGCCGTCTGTCCACGCGGCGTCTGGACGAAGGCTGGGCAACGCTCGGCTCGCCCTTCATCTCCGCGCGGCGTGACCCCTTTCGCAGCCAGTTGCGCGAATGGGTGCGCCAGGGCTGGCTCGAAGCCGTGCGCGGCAACATCATGAAGGGCCGTGCAACGGTTTCCTGGACGCAGGCGCAGCTGCAGAATCATTACCGTCCGCTGATCGAACCTTCGCAACTGGTGCGCAACCTGATGGGGGGTGCGCGTCTCCATACCCTGTCGCGCGTGACCAGGCTCGAACCGCGCACGATCATTCTGGAAAACGGCGTGGTTCATGGCAATTTCGACTGCGTGATCTGCAGCGTGCCCACGCCCCAGGCGATCCCCCTGCTCGCCGCGCTGCCGCGTTTGCAGGAACGCTTGCAGACCGATACCCGCTATCAGCCGGTCTGGTCATTCATCATGCGCTGGGAAGGCGGGCCTTCCGCTGACGTGATCCAGTTCGAGGATGAACTGCTCAACCTGGCCGTGCGCCAGTTCGACAGCGAAGGACGCTGGGCGGTGCACAGCACCACGGCCTTTGCGGAAACCTATCTCGACGCCTCGCCAATGGAAGCCTCGACCCGCGCCGCCTCGGCGCTGATGGGCCTGCTCGGCCTGCCGTGGCCGGTCGAGGTGGAAGCGGCGCATCTCTGGAAGATGGCCCGGCCGACCGTGCAGCAGGGTGGTTTCTGGCTCGGCGACCGCGAAAACCGTGTCGCGCTCATCGGCGACGGCATCGCGGGCGCCGGCGTCGAGCGCGCCTGGGAAAGCGGCACCCGGCTGGCGCAGGCGCTGGTGCAGGCGGAAACCGAACTGGCGCTGTAGCGCGACGTCCGGGCTGAGTCTCGCGCAATACGCGGCCGCCTGAATTTCGTGTAATACGCGGGCGACTAGATTTCGCGCAATACGCGAAAACCGAGGTTGATATCCAGTTCGTTTTCCAGCCGGCGCCGGCGCGCCGCGGCGCGGCAATCCTCGGCGCCGTCGAACCAGGAACCGCCCTTGGTCACCACTGCCTGCACCCTGCCCGCGATCGGCCGTTCCGGCAGGCTGGCATGGTCGCGCGTCCAGGCGCTGGCGGTGAACTCCCACACGTTGCCCATCATGTCGTACAAGCCCCAGCGATTGGGCTTCAGGCGGCCCACTTCCTGCGCGCCGCAGCGGATGAAACACCGCGTCATCAGGCGCGGGCGTTTCGGGCGGGCGTCGTCGTATCCCTGGCTTGCGTTGTACAGCGCATCGGCGGGATCGATGCGCGCGCCCTGCGGAAAGGCGCTCGCCGCGCCGGCACGGCAGGCGTATTCCCATTCCGGCTCGGTCGGCAGGCGGTAGCGCTGGCCGGTTTCGGCCGACAGCCAGGCGCAGTAGTCGCGCGCATCGGTCTGCCGCACGTTGATCACGGGCTTGCGGCCCGACAACCAGAGCAGGTCCTCGCGCGGCCGCCAGCCGGTGGCGCGGGCGTAGGCCTCGAATTCTTCCGTCGTTACCGGATACACCCCCAGCGCGAATGTGCGATCGATGAGCGCGGCACGCCGAGGCTTGTCCTGCGCAGGCGCAGCCTCAGCGGGAGCGGCGCCGTATTCGAAGGCGCCTGCCGGAATAACTGCCACTTCGGGGGCGGCCGTACGGTCATTCAGGGCGTCGTGGAAATGGGTGTCGGCGAGCCCGAGCGCGTTCGCGGCCTCGATTTGCAGGGCTCGGATTGCGCCTTCGCCCAGTGAAAATGTGTCCGGCAGGGCCGGGGTACGCGGATCGGTTTGCATGATGGACTCGCTAGCAGGGATACCGGATTATCGCAGGCCAGACAGCGGCAGGCACCTGTTTGTACGCCATCCGGCATCATCCCCGGCGCCATGGTGTGTCCGTCGCCGGGGCAGGCTGGCGGCAGTGACATGAGCCGAAGTAAGATGGTTGTCACCCGCCATGGCAAGAATGGTAAATATTTCCCCGCGCTGCCACCGACCAAGCAAAATGCTCTATCCCGAACTGTTCAGATCGCTTGAACGCGCCCGCTGGAACATGGAAACCGACATCCCCTGGGACCGGTTCGACTCCGCCAAGCTCACCGACGAGGCCGCGCTCACCATCAAGATGAATGCGATCACCGAGTGGGCCGCGCTGCCGGCCACTGAAATGTTCCTGCGCGACTTCGCGCACGACAGCGACTTTTCAGCCTTCATGTCGATCTGGTTCTACGAGGAGCAGAAACACGCCCTGGTGCTGATGGAATACCTGCGGCGCTTCCGGCCCGAACTGGTGCCCAGCGAGGAAGAACTCCACGCCATCCGCTTTCCCTTCGACCCGGCGCCGCCGATGGAAACCCTGATGCTGCATTTCTGCGGCGAGGTGCGCCTCACCCAGTGGTACAAGTGCGCGTCGGAATGGCATGCCGAGCCGGTGATCAAGCATATCTACGAGACGATCTCGCGCGACGAGGGCCGCCATGGAGGCGCCTATCTGCAATACATGAAGCGCGCGTTGAAGCAGGGCGGCAAGGACGTCGCCGCCGCTTTTGCCAAGATTGGTTTCCTCATGGCGTCCAGCAAACGTGCCGACAAGGCGCTGCACCCGACCAATCTGCACGTCAATGAGGCCTTGTACCCGCGGGACACGATTCAATCCCGGCTGCCCGATCCCGTTTGGCTGGAACGCTGGCTCGACGAGCAGATTCGCTTCGACGATGTGTGGGAAAACAAGGTGGTAGGCGGCATTCTTCGCAATCTTTCGAACCTGCTGGGCCAGTCCTTCGAGAACGTGCGCGACCTCAACCGTTACCGCAAGCAGATGCTTGCAGCGTAAACAACACCGAGCAGATCACACGGTTCAGCAGATTCGCGGCAGCGGATCGTCTTCCAGTTCGTCGAGAATGCGGCGCCCTCCCAGGCTCGTGTTCAGGATGACGCGACCGCCGCCCACCTCGATATGCCCGACGATGCGGGCGTCGCGGCCTTCGGGCAGGGCCTGCCAGCTGGCCAGTGCCTCGCTGGCGTAGGCGAAATCGACGACGGCGACGATGCGGCCCTCGCAGGCGAGAAAGTAAGGGTCGTAGCCGAGCATCTCGCACACCGAGACGACTTCCGGGCGCAGCGGCACGTCATCCTGGTTGAACACCACGCTGTGGCCGCTGGCGCGCGCGATCTCGTGGGCGACGGTGGCGAGCCCGCCGCGCGTGGGGTCGCGCATGAACTTGAGGCCCGCAAGATCGCGCACGGCGCGGGCCAGCGGCAGAACCGAAGCGGAATCGGAACGCAGCGATCCGGCCAGGCCGAACTGCTGGCGCGCGAGCATCACCGCCACGCCATGGTCGCCCACCGGGCCCGACACCAGAACCACGTCGCCGGGCACGATGCGCCCCGGCGCAAGCTCTGCCTGCGCGCGGCGGACGCCGACGCCGGTCACGACAAGATACAGGCCGCTGCCTTCGCCGCGCCGCACCACCTTGGTGTCGCCGGCGACCACCGCGACATGGCTCTGCCGCGCGGCGTACGCCAGGCTCTCGACGATGCGGTCGAGACGCGCGATCTCCAGCCCTTCTTCGATCAGCGCCGACACGGTGAGGTAGCGCGGGTCGGCGCCGGCCACCGCGAGGTCGTTGACCACGCCGTGCACGGCGAGCGAGCCGATGTCGCCGCCTGGGAATTCGAGCGGATCGACCGTGAAGCCGTCGGTGGTGAGCATGGGGTCGCCATCGAGCGGTGGCAGCAGCGCGGCGTCGGCGTCGGCGTCGAGCAAAGGGTTGCCGAGATGGCGCACGAAGATGTCGGCGATGAGTTCGCGCATCAGGCGGCCGCCGTTGCCATGCGCGAGGAGGATGCGGGTGTCGTCCATGGTTTTTACTGAAACAGGAATTCGATGACCTGGCCGAAGCTTAACCCGGCGTCGTTCACCGGAAGGCGGCACGGCAAATCCGCGTCGAACCCTGCGGCGTGCAAGCCACCGAGTGCCGCTTCGGCAAGCACGCGGTTCTGGAACACGCCGCCGGTGAGGCCCACCCGGGCGATGCCGGTTTCGTCGCGCAGCCGCTTCGCCTGATCGACCAGCGCCTGCGCGAGGCTGGCATGGAAAGCCGCCGCACGGTCGGCGGCTAGGCGACGGGTATCGGCGAGCAGGGGCAGGAGCGGCGCCCAGTCGCTGCGCCACACGCCATGGGCGTCGCGTGTCAGCGGCAGGGCGACGGCTTCGCCGGTGCCGGTCGCCGCCAGGGCTTCCAGCCGCATCGGGCCCTCGCCTTCGTAGCTGGCGTGGGTGCAGACGCCGCACAGGGCCGCGGCGGCGTCGAACAGACGGCCAACCGAAGATGTCGCCGGGCTGTTGATCCGCGCGGCCCAGGCCTCGCGCAGCGGCTCGGGCGCGAAGGGTGCCGGCTCGCCGTTTTCCCACAGCAGCGCCGCCGCCGCACGCCACGGCTCGCG
>JAIWOS010000177.1 GCA_020217265.1 Thiobacillus sp.
ACGCCGCATCGGCAGCCGGGCACGGTCTGGGGCTGGCGATCTGCCAGGCCATCGTGACAGCGCACGGCGGCACGCTCACCCGCGACAATCTGCCCGGCGGCGGCGCGCGCGTTGCCTTCACCCTGCCGCTCGGCACGCCGCCGGCGGTGGCGCTCGACACGGAGCCGGCATGACGCGCGTGCTCGTCATCGAGGACGATCCGCAGATTCGCCGCTTTCTGCGGCTGGCGCTGGACGGCGAAGGCTGCACGGTGCAGGAAGCGAGCCGGCTCGACGTGGGCGTGGCGGCCTCCCGCCTCGGCCCGGATCTGGTGCTGCTCGACCTGGGTCTGCCGGACGGCGACGGCCTCGCGTTCATCGCGCCCTTCCGCAAGACCTCGCGCGCGCCGGTGATCGTGCTCTCCGCGCGCGGGCAGGAAACCGACAAGGTCGCCGCGCTCGACGCCGGGGCCGACGACTATCTGGTGAAGCCCTTTGGCATGGCCGAACTGCTGGCGCGCGTGCGCGCGCAGTTGCGGCGCCGCGCGAGCGAGGGCGCGGCGGAGGCCACGGCATTCCGTTTCGGCGAGGTGACGGTCGATCTGGCGAAGCGCGAAGTCAGACGTGCCGGGACGCAGCTGCACCTGAGCCCGATCGAATTCCGCCTGCTTGAATATCTGCTCGCGCACGCCGGCCGCGTGCTCACCCACCGCCAGATCCTGCGCGAGGTGTGGGGGCCGGGACATGCCGAGAGCGGTCCCACCCTGCGCGTCTACGTCGGCAAGCTGCGCCACAAGCTGGAGGCCGACCCGGCACAGCCGCGCCATCTGCTCACCGAAATCGGCGTGGGTTACCGCATGGAAATCTGAGCCGCACGTAACGCCGGGCGTTAACACCATTTTTATATCGCGGCTGTCAGCATCCTCTTACCGTGTCACCGAGAGATGCCATGACCGCCCCGTCGAGTTCGCAACGCCTGCCCGCCCTGACCCTTGCCGCCCTTGGCGTGGTCTATGGCGACATCGGCACCAGCCCGCTGTACGCCCTGAAGGAAGTGTTCGGCAACGCCGATCACGCCGTACCGATCACGCCGGAGAATGTTCTGGGCATCCTGTCCCTGCTGGCCTGGACGCTGCTGCTGGTGGTGACGGTGAAGTACGCCGCATTCATCATGCGCGCCAACAACCACGGCGAAGGCGGCATCATGGCGCTGATCGCGCTGGTGCACCGCAATTCGCAGACGGCCCGGCAGACGCGTGCGCTGGTCGTGCTGGGCCTGTTCGGCGCGGCGCTGTTCTATGGCGACGGCATCATCACCCCGGCGATTTCGGTGCTGTCTGCGGTCGAAGGCCTGGAGGTGGCCACCCCCGCGTTCAAGCCCTGGGTGATTCCGATCACGCTGGGCATCCTGTTCGGCCTGTTCTGGGTGCAGCGTCACGGCACCGGGCGGGTGGGCGGGCTGTTCGGGCCGATCACCACCCTGTGGTTTGTGGCACTCGGCGCGCTGGGGATCGCCAACATCGTGCAGGCCCCCCAGGTGCTCTCGGCGCTGTCACCCCACCACGCCGCCGCGTTTTTCATCGCCCAGCCGGGGCTGGCCTTCCTGTCCATGGGCGCGGTGTTTCTGGCCGTCACCGGGGCCGAAACGCTGTATGCCGACATGGGACACTTCGGCACGCGCCCCGTCCGGCTGGCCTGGCTGGGACTGGTGCTGCCTGCGCTCACGCTCAATTATTTCGGCCAGGGCGCGCTGCTGCTCGCCGAGCCGGCGGCGATCGCCCACCCCTTCTATCACATGGCGCCGGACTGGGCGCTCTACCCGATGGTGATCCTCGCCGGGGCCGCCACGGTCATCGCCTCGCAGGCGGTGATCTCCGGCGTCTATTCGATCACGCACCAGGCGATCCAGCTCGGTTACGCCCCCCGCATGCACGTGCAGCACACCTCGAGTTCTGAACGCGGGCAGATCTACCTGCCCGGCGTGAACTGGGCGCTGTTCCTGGCGGTTGTCGCCGTGGTGCTGGGGTTTGGTTCCTCTTCGAATGTGGCCGCGGCCTACGGCATCTCGGTGTCGGGCACCATGATCATCACCACCGTGCTGGTGTATGCGGTGGCGCGCCGGGTGTGGGGCTGGGGCGCGCTGCAAAGCGGGCTGCTGTTCGGCGCGTTCCTCGTGATCGATCTCGCCTTCTTCAGCGCCAACCTGCTCAAGTTCGCCGACGGCGGCTGGTTCCCGCTGAGCGTCGCCGCGGCGATCCTGCTGCTGATGACGACGTGGAAGCAGGGGCGCGCGCTCCTCAAGGCCCGCCGCGACCGCGACGCCATGCCGCTGGACGCCTTCGTGCAAAGCATGAGCGCGGGCAGCGTGCCCACCGTGCCGGGCACCGCGGTGTTCCTGACCCCGAACCCGGAGCAGGTGCCGCATTCGCTGCTGCACAGCCTCAAGCACTACAAGAGCCTGCACGAGCGCGTAGTGATCCTGAACGTGCGCTTTACCGATGCGCCCTACGTGCCGGAAGCGCGGCGCGTCCGGGTCGAGCATCTGGGCGGGCGCTTCCATCGCGTGGAAGTCAGGTTCGGGTTCATGGATCGGCCCGATCTGCCGGGCGCGCTGCACCGCTGCGCCGAGTCGGGCCTGGCGTGCGATCTGGACAACACCAGTTTCTTTCTCGGGCGCGAAACCATGATTCCGCGCCGGAAATCGGACATGTCCTGGTGGCGCGAGAAGCTCTTCATCGCCCTGTCGCGCAACGCCGGCACGGTGGCCGATTATTTCGGCCTGCCGCCGAACCGCATCGTGGAGCTGGGCGCGCAGATCGTGCTGTGAAGCGCGTGGCCGGTGCGACGTTCTTGCCGACGGCAGCCGGCGCGTAAAATTCGATGCCTGGCTCCGACGCGAGCGTAAAGAACCTGCCGCTATTGCCTATGAACTCGCCAAACCTGATCCAATTCGACAGCGCCCACTTCGACAGCCGTGCCCGCCAGTGGGACGACAACCCGGTGTTCGTCGAACGCGGGCTGAAAATCGCCCAGGCGGTGCGCGAATCCGTGCCCCTGAACCGCGCCATGCGTGTGCTCGACTACGGCTGCGGCACCGGCCTGCTGGCGTTTCCGCTCAAGGACGAGGTGGGCGCGATGCTGCTGGTCGACACCTCCCCCGGCATGCTGGCGGTCGCGGCGGAAAAGATCGCCGCATACGGGGCGACACACATGCACACGGCTAAGCTCGACCTCGTCGCCGACCCCGCGCCCACGGAAAAATTCGATCTCATCGTCACCGCGATGACGCTGCACCACATTCCCGATACCGACCGCATCCTGCGCGTGTTCCATGAGCTGCTCGCGCCGGGCGGCCACCTGTGCATCGCCGACCTCGACCGCGAGGACGGTTCCTTCCACGGCATCGAGGTGGACGTGCACCACGGCTTCGAGCGCGACGACCTCGCCGCCCGCGCGGCCGCCGCCGGCTTTGCCGACGTGGCCTTCCGCACCGTGTTCAGCATCGCCAAGGCACGCGACAACGCAACGCGCGACTACCCCGTGTTCCTGATGACCGCACGCAGCGCCGCTCTCTGAGCATGGCCGTCATGCCGGTCATCGACCGGTGTGCGCCGTCAGCCGATGTCCTTGCCCAGGCGCCTGATCGCTTCGATCAGCTCGCCGGATGCGACAGAGAACGCGCCGGCCATGCCCAGCATGTCCCGGGCTTCGGCCGTCTTGCCCTCGCCGATGCACGCCACGACCCGGCCGGCCTGGCGGTGGAAATGCACGTGTCGGGCCTGGCATTCGCGGTAACTTTCGAGATGACCGTAGCGCTGCCTGGCGTCGCCCTCGATCCATTTTCCCAGCGTACAGGCCGCATGATCTGAGGCCGATTCGACCTCCACGGTCTTGTTGCTCGCCAGTGCGGCGCGCAGCCGGACCTTCCAGTCCAGATGCTGAGTCAGCGCTTCCGATAGCTCCATCCAATAACCTCCTTTTAATGTAATGCCCTGTCAAATGCGTGTCGCCCTATGACAGGTATCGGCAGCGCAGAAACGTTCTTTACGACTACGGACCAGTCCTCATGCATCGCTGCCGGAGCAGGGACTTGAGTCTGAGAAAACCATGCCCCATGCTGGCCGACGGACATCCGACATCCACAACACCGGAACCTGTCTCTGACACCGCTTGCCGTGCTATACAGAAAACGTCCAATAAACAGGGGAGCGATCATGAGCAGGATACTCGTCGAAACGGCACCCGATCCGATGCGCCTGATCGCGCTGGGGGTGGACCACTGGCCCGAGTGGGAGAAAGAGGTTTCGGAGTTTCCCTGGGAGTATTTCGAGGACGAAACCAGCTACATCCAGGAAGGCCGCGCGATCATCGTCCCCGAAGGCGGGACGCCGGTGGAGATTGGCGAGGGCAACCTGGTGACCTTCCAGTCCGGGCTGATCTGCAAGTGGAAAATCATCGAGCCGATCAGCAAACGCTACCGCATCGGCTGAAGGGCATCAGGCAAAGACGTACTTCGCGCCCACGGCGTGCCAGTGCACCGACTCCTCGTCCAGCGCACGCTGGGTGAGGGGGCGGCTGTCGAGCCAGCCGTCCGGCAGCGTGAGCTTGATACGCTTGCCGTTGAACTCCACCCGCACCGCCGGCAGACGCGGCTCGGCCCGGCTACGGCACAGAATCACCGCCTGGCGCAGCAGCCAGACCAGCCGCCGGTCGTTGTCCGACACCCGCCCCTCCGCAAACTCCGGAATTTTCACCAGTGCGCCGCGCTGCGCCCGCGCGAGCAGCGCGAGCCGCGCCTGTTCGGTGCGCGAAAAACCGGGCATGTCGGCGTTTTCGAGGATGTAGCCCGAATGGCGGTGGTAGCCGCCGTGCGAAACCGACAGCCCGATCTCGTGCAGGCGCGCGGCCCAATCGAGGAATCGCAGGTCGTTCTCGTCGACCTCGCCGCCGGCCGACCCGAGCAGCGCATGCGCCACGCGCTTCACCCGCGCGGCCTGCCGGGTATCGATGTGGTAGCGGCGCATGAATTCCTCCACCGTCGCCTCGCGCATGTCGTGCTTGTGAAAGCGCCCCAGAAGGTCGTAGAGAATGCCTTCGCGCATCGCGGTCTCGGCCACGTCCATCTGTTCGATGCCGAGCTCGGCGAACAGCCCCGCCATGATGGCGAAGCCGCCGGCGATGACCGGGCGGCGGTCGCGCGCCAGGCCCGCGAGCTCCAGCGCATCGACGTGGCCGGCCTTGACCAGCTGGCCGCGTAGCTGCGCCAGGCCGTCGGCGGTGATGCCGTGGCTCGACCAGCCGTTCTGCTCGAGGATTTCGCGCAGCGCGCGCGCGGTGCCGGAAGAGCCCACGGCCTGCTGCCAGTTGCCGCGGGAAAATTCGCGCGCGATGCGTTCGACCTCGACGCGCGCGGCGACTTCGGCCGCCTTGAGCGCGTACTTGTCGATGACGCCGTCGGCAAAGAACTGTTTGGAAAAGTTGACGCAGCCCATGTGCAGGCTTTCGCGCTCGTGCGGCTTCAGGCCGTGGCCGATGATGAATTCGGTCGAGCCGCCGCCGATATCGACCACCAGCCGGCGGTCGGGCGAGGCCGGCAGCGAATGCGCGACGCCGAGGTAGATGAGGCGCGCTTCCTCGCGCCCCGCCACGATCTCGATCGGGTGTCCCAGCGCGATTTCGGCCTTGGGAATGAACTGATCGGCGTTCTTGGCCACCCTGAGCGCCGAGGTGCCGACGCAGCGGATCGCCTCGGGCGACAACCCGCGCAGGCGTTCGCCGAAACGGTGCAGGCAGGCCAGCGCGCGCGCCTGGGTGTCCTCGTCGAGCATCTTGGTGGCGGTCAGCCCGCCTGCCAGGCGCACGGTTTCCTTCAGCGAGTCGAGCGGATACAGCTGGTCACCCGCCACGCGCACGACTTCGAGCCGGAAGGAATTTGAGCCGAGGTCGACCGCGGCCAGGGTGTCGTAGGTTTTCATGACGGCCTTTTCATTCAGGCGACCGAGCCAAAGAACACATAGGCCATGCCGACGGCCGCGAGTATGCCCGCCAGGTCGGCGATGAGCCCGCAGGCGACGGCGTGTCGCACGCGACGGACGCCGACGGCGCCGAAGTAGACCGCCAGCACGTAGAAGGTCGTCTCGGTGCTGCCCTGCACGATGGAGGCGAGACGGCCGGCGAAGGAATCGGCGCCGTGGGTCTGCATGGTGTCGATCATCATCGCGCGCGCGCCGCTGCCCGAAAAGGGCTTCATCAGCGCGGTCGGCAGCGCGTCGACCCAGCGCGCGTCGAAGCCCAGTCCCGAAACCGCGCCGCGCACCGCGCCCATGATGAGGTCGAGCGCGCCGCTGGCGCGGAACACCGCGATCGCAACAAGCATGGCAACAAGATACGGGATGATCGTGACCGCGGTGTGAAAGCCGTCTTTCGCGCCTTCGACAAAGGCCTCGTAGGCATTCACGCGGTTCTTCACGGCCATCAGCAGGAAAACGGCGATGAGCCCGAACAGCACGACATTGCTGAGGATGGACGACTGCCGCGTCATCTCGGCGGCGGGCAGGCTGCCGAAATACGCGACCAGCCCGCCGATGAGCGCGGTTGCGCCGCCGAGGTAGGCAAAGGTCACGCGGTTCCACAGATGCAGTTTCTGGAAGAATCCGGTGACGAAGAGCCCCACCAGCGTGCCGATGTAGGTGGTGATGAGGAGCGGCACGAATACATCGGTGGGGTCGGCCGCGCCGAGCTGGGCGCGGAAGGTGAAGATCGTCACCGGCAGCAGCGTGACCGACGCGGTGTTGATGACGAGAAACAGGATCTGCGCGTCGCTCGCGGTATCCGACGAGGGATTGAGCTTTTGCAGCTCCTGCATCGCCTTGATGCCGAGCGGCGTCGCGGCGTTGTCGAGCCCCAGCATGTTGGCGCCCATGTTCATGGTCATCGCGCCGAGCGCGGGATGGTTGGGCGGCACGTCGGGGAACAGGCGGCGGAACAGCGGCGCGAGTCCCCGCGTCAGGACGTCGAGCATGCCGGCACGCTCGCCGATCTTCATCACGCCCAGCCACAAGGCCATCACGCCGGTCAGCCCCAGCGCGATCTCGAACGCGGTCTTGCTGCTGTCGAACAGCGCCTTCACCAGGGCCGCCATCACGGCGGCGTCGCCGAGGAAGAGCAGTTTTCCGAGCGCAATCAGGAAAGCGACGAGAAAGAATCCGATCCAGAGCGCGTTCAGCATTGCGGCGGCGTCAGGATACCCAGCCCGCGATCACGAACAGCAGGCCCGCGGCCAGCCAGATCACCAGGCCGCGCCAGATCATGCTGACGGCGCTGTCGATGGTGTCCGCATCCGCCGGCTGCCCGCTGCCGAGCTCGGGGCGCCACACGGATTCGCCGCCGACGTTGACCGCCTGCCCCAGCCTGACACCCATGGCCCCCGCCCCGGCGGCGATCACCACACCCTCCTCCGGTTCCGGCCAGGCCTCGGCCTGGGTACGCCAGCAATAGGTGGCGTCCTCGAAGTTGCCGGCAATGGCGTATGTGATCGCGGTGAGCCGCGCGGGCAGCCAGTTGATCGCATGGAAAGCACGCCGCGCAAAGCTGCCGAACAGGCCGCGCGTGCCGGCCCAGCGGCGGTCGAGGATGGACGCGGCGCGGAACAGCACCGCCCCCACCGGCCCCAGCGGGGCCAGCACCGCGAACCAGATCAGCACGCCGAACATCTGACGGTGGCTCGCCGCCAGCGTCTGCTCGATCGTCACGCGCGCGAGCTCCTCGGCGCTGAACTGGCTGGCGTCGCCGCCGCGCCAGGCGGCAAGCGCTGCGCGCGCGGCGGCGAGATCGCCATCGCGCAACAGCCGTGCGATGCGTTCGGCGTCGTCGCTGTAGTACTTGAAGCCGAGGGTGCCGTAAAGCGCCAGCACGCTCCACGCCCAGCCCAGCATGGGCGCGATGCTGCCCAGCAACGTGTAGATCAGCCACACGCCCGCCAGCAGCGGCGCCACCGCCAGCATCCAGGCGATCATGCCGTGGCTTGCCTCGCCGGCGTTGAAGCGGCGTTCCAGCCACTGCGTATAGCGGCCGAACTGCTGATAGTGCGGCAGCGGCTGGCGCAGCGGACGCAGCTGTTCGAGCGCAACGGCAGCGAGCAGGGAGAAAAACGCCATCAGCGGTTCATTTCCAGCGTGAAGGTGCCGATGCGATCGACCTCGCCGGCGGGCCGGTAGAGTTCGACGGTGGGCATGACGATGGTCTTGCCGCGCTCGGCAAGCGTATCGGCGAGCGCCTGGTAGGCCTTGGACGGCGCCAGCAGCACCGCCGCCTGCACCCGCGCGATGAAGACCGGGCGGCGTTCGATGCGCCCCTCTTTCAGGCCCTGCGGCAGCGGGGCGGCATTGCCCAGCACGTAGCCCACGTGGGCGCGCACCTTGCCGTGCGCGGCGCGCGGATCGGTGAACAGCACGGTGATGGTGTCACCGGCGGGCACGCCGGCAAGGTCGAATTTTTTCAGGGCTTCGCGCTGGGTCTTGCGCATGTCGCTGATCGGCCCCTCGTAATCGAGGTAGGCGTAGCGATAGGGGCCGGCCTCGCCCTCCGAAACATTGACCGTGGCAAAACCGCCCCACCACCAGAACACTGCCACGATGGGCAACACGAACGCCAGCAAGAATGCCGGCCACTGTTTTTTCAGCACGACGAAATCCTCATTCCAACTGCGGTTCGAAGATACCACAGCCGGCCGGATACGGCCGCGCGCCCGGCTGTCTATAATCCGAACGCCCAACTCCGGAGACCGCCATGTTCATTCGCCTGCTGTTCCTGCTCGCGCTCGTCGGCCTCGCGCCCGTCGCGCAGTCTGCCGACGCTGCCGCCGTCACCGTGCCGATGAAGCTGGTGAAACTCGGCAAGCACAGCTACTTCGTGCAGGGGCAATCGGGTGCGGCGTCGAGCGCAAACCAGGGCTTCATGTCGAACGCGGGTTTCGTCGTCACCAACGACGGCGTGGTGGTGTTCGACGCGCTGGCTTCGCCGCCGCTCGCCGAGAAGCTGCTCGGCCTCATCCGGAGCGTGACGAAGCAGCCGGTCCGGCGCGTGATCGTCAGCCACTACCACGCCGACCATTTCTACGGCCTGCAGGTGTTCAAGGCGGCCGGCGCGGAAATCTGGGCACACAAGCTGGCCGAAGGCGCGACGCGCAGCGAGGGCGCCGCCGAGCGACTGGCGCAGCGCAAGGAAGCGCTCTTTCCCTGGGTGGACGACAAGACGCGGCTCATCGAGGCCGACCGCTTCCTAGACGGCGACACCGACTTCGAACTCGGCGGCGTGCACTTTGCGCTGCGCTACGTGGGCCCGGCGCACTCCAGCGAGGACATGGCGATGCTGGTGAAGGAAGACGGCGTGCTGTACGCCGGCGACCTGGTGTTCCGCGGCCGCGTGCCCTTCGTTGGCGACGCCGACACGCGCGCCTGGATCGCCGCGCTCGACACCCTCATCGCGCTGAAGCCGAAAGTGCTGGTGCCCGGCCACGGCGCCCCCTCGCGCGATCCGCAGAAGGATCTCGTCTTCGTGCGCGACTACCTGAAATTCCTGCGCACGGAGCTGGGGCGCTACGCCGCCGATTTCGTACCCTTCGAGGAAGCCTACGAAAAAATCGACTGGTCGAGGTACCGCGCCATGCCGGCGTTCAACGAATCGAACCGCGTCAACGCCTACAACCAGTACCTGCGGCTGGAACAGGAAGCGGCCAGGTAAGCTTCAGCCGACGATCAGCTTGAGGCCGATGACGATCGTCGCCGTCTCGAACGCACGCTTCACCCAGAGGTTGCCCTTCCTGATCGCGAGGTGGCTGCCGAGGTAGCCGCCGACGATCGATCCGGCGAGCAGCGCCGGCATCCAGCCCCACGCCACCGTACCGACCACGCCGAGCACCAGCGCACCGGTGCCGTTCCACACCAGCCCGCACAGGATCAGCGTGTAGGCCACTGCGCGCGTGTAGTCGAGGCCGAACCAGCGGATCAGCCACAGCGTGAGGAATAGCCCGGTGCCGCTGGTGATCGAGCCGTTGAGGAAGCCCACGCCGAACAGCCCCGCCATGCCGACCAGCAGGCCGCGGCCGTGCCGGTTGCGCGGCGCGTGCGCCATGCCGAGCTGGGGCTTGAACACCGAGTACAGGCCCAGTCCCAGCGTCAGCCACCCCAGCGCCAGCGTCGCCACGCGTTCCGGAATGTGCAGGATGGTGAGCGCGCCCAGCACCACGCCGGGCAGGCCTGCGCCCAGGATGACGAGCGAGAAGCGGCGTTCGAGATGCGATTCCTTGAGGTGGCGGATCGTGGCGCCCAGCCCCAGCGCCACGCTGGCGACCTTGTGCGTGGCGAGCGCGACACCGAACGGCAGGCCGAGAAAGATCAGGATGGGAAACTGGATCAGGCCCGCGCCGCCGCCCGACAGCGCCGACAGGAAATTGGCCGCCAGCGAGGCCGCCAGCAGGATCAGCTGGTCGGCGATCCCGTGGCCCGGCATCAGCCGGTGACGCCGAGCTCGGCCGGCAGCTTCGCGTAGACCAGCTTGAGGCCGGCGTCCGACACGCTTTGCAACAGGCGGTCGATGGCCGCCGCCTCGCCGAAGAACTGGACGACCACCGGCAGCTCGCCCGCCAGCTCGAAAAAGCCCGCGTCGTGCCGGCCGTGGCGGCCGTAGCCGGCGACCGACTGGAACGCCGAGCCGCCGCCGATGCCGGCCGCCTGCGCCGCGTCGAGCAGCCATTCGTAGGTGAGCTTGCCGTGGTGGCGACTGGCCTCGGTGACGAAGACTTGCAGGCAGACGGTGCTCATTTGATCAACCTCAGGGTGTAGATGCCGAGCGCGGTGGCGGCGAAGGAACCCGCCATGTGGGTGAACGCGATCAGGCCGCCGGTGACCCACAGGCCGCGCATGAGCGTGGTGACGACCTCGGCGGAAAAGGTGGAGAAGGTGGTGAGCCCGCCCAAAAGGCCGGTGATGAGGAAAAGCCGCGCCTCGGGCGGCAGGCCGGGATGTTCGGCAAACCACGAGATGGCCAGTCCGATGACGTAGCCGCCGATGAGGTTGGCCGCGAGCGTGCCGAGCGGCATGGCGGGAAATATCGGGTTGAGCCACAGGCCCAGGCCCCAGCGCATCCAGGCGCCGATGGCCGCGCCGATGCCCACGGCGAGAAAGGCGGTCATGGCTGGAGGGCGGCGTGGCTCATGCCGCCATTCTAGCCGAGGCCGCCGGGTCGCTTACAGCGCGTCCTTGATGATGTCGGTGAGCAGCTTCTCGACGTCGCCGAGCGCCTTCTTCAGTGCGGGGGCCTTGGCCGGCCCGGGCTTGCGGTAGGCGATGTATACCGTCTTGTCACCCGGGATGGTGTACACGGAAATGATGTACGGGCACATGACGATGGCGTGGGGGTCGGCTTCCATCATCTCGCGCGAAATCTTCGCGCTGCAGAACTCGAACTGCTCGCCGTTCTCGTACACCTGCTTCGTCGCGCCGATGTCCTTGCCGGTGCGTTCCAGCATGCCGGCGATCTGGTTGGTGTGATTGATCTTGAGGCCCTTGCCTTCGATCGAGGCCTGCACCAGGTCGCGCACGTCGGCGTAGTTGCCTTTCGCCTTGAACACCACGTTGAAGCCGTCGGCGGCGGTCGCGGCCAGCGGCAGGCACAGCAGGGCAAGAATGGCGAGGGTTTTTCTCATGTCGGTTTCTCCTGGGAAATGGCCGGAACGATTGTGTTCCCGTCGCTACGACCACGGCAATGGTCGTTTGTTACACTCGGCGCATGTCCAGACCCCTCAAGGCCGACGGCCGCTTCTGGCTCACGCTCGACGGGCGCAACTTCCTCGGCCGCGGCCGCGTCGAGCTGCTCCAGCGCATCCGCGAAACCGGATCGATCTCGCGCGCGGCGAAGGCGATGAAAATGAGCTACAAGGCCGCCTGGGACGCGGTGAACGCGATGAACACCGCGTGGGGCGGGCCGCTGGTCGAAAGCGGCCCCGCGGGCAGCCGGCTCACCGAAGCGGCGGAACGGCTGATCGTGGCCTGGCAGCAAGCGCAAGCGCGCCACGCGGCGTGCCTGGAGGCGCTGGCCGAGCTGTTGCCGCCGACGCCCTGAGCGGTTGCGTCAACCTGCCCGGGCCTTCCAGGCCTTGAGCTTGCGCCACAGCGAGGCGCGGTTGATGCCGAGAATCTGCGCCGCCAGCGTCTGGTTGCCCTGCACCTCGTCGAGCACACGGAGTATGTAGCGTTGCTCCTGTTCCTCCAGCGTGGGCAGGCGGCCACTCGCCTGCGCCGACGCGGCCGGACCGTTCGCCCGCAAGGCATCCGGCAGCTGCTCGATATCGAGCGTATCGCCCGGCGCCAGCGCGACGCCGCGCTCGATCAGGTTTTCCAGTTCGCGCACGTTGCCCGGGAAGCGGTACGCCATCAAGGCGGCCAGCGCCGCGCTGGAGATATGCTCGACCGGCCGCTGCATGCGCGTGGCGTACTTGTGCAGAAAATGGCGGGCCAAGAGCGGAACGTCGCCCGCGCGCCTTGCCAGCGGCGGCAGTTCCAGGTTGACCACGTTGAGCCGGAAATACAGGTCGTCGCGGAACGTGCCCTGGCCGACACACGCCAGGATGTCGCGGTTGGTCGCGGCGATCACGCGCACATCGCACTTCACCGGGCGGGTGCCGCCGACCCGCAGCACCTCCCGCTCCTGCAGCACCCGCAAAAGTTTCACCTGCATCGCCGGCGTCATTTCGGTGACTTCGTCGAGGAACAGGGTGCCGCCGGCACTCGATTCGATCAAACCCTTCTTCAGCGCAGTGGCGCCGGTGAACGCGCCCTTTTCGTGGCCGAAGAGCTCGTTCGCCAGCAGTTGCTCGGTGAAGGCGCCGCAGTTGATCGCGACGTAAGGGCCGTCGCGCCGGGCACTCTGGCGGTGCAGCGCGCGGGCGAAGAGCTCCTTGCCGGTGCCGCTCTCTCCGGTGATGAGCACGCTGCAATCGGTGGGCGCGATCTGCCGCACCATGTCGAGCAGGCGCTGCATCCCGGCATCCTGGGTGATGATGCCGTCGCCGTCGCGGTAGCGCGCGATTTCGCGGCGCAGGCTGTCGTTTTCCCGGCGCAGGGCGACCTTTTCCAGCGCTTCTTCGACGACCTTGCGCACCTCGTCGAGGCGGAACGGCTTGGCGATGTAGTAGAACGCGCCGTGCTTCAATGCCTGCACGGCCGATTCGGCGGTGGCATAGCCGGTGATGAAGATCACCTCCGCCTCAGGCTGCACGGCCCGGCTCTTCGCCAGCACGTCCATGCCACCCACGCCTTCCATGCGCAGGTCAGTGAGCACCACGTCGAAGCGCTGGCGCGCCAGCAGGCCAAGCGCGGCGGCGCCGCTTTGCACGGCAGTCACCGCATGGCCGGCTTTTTCCATCACATGCCGGAGGTTGTCCAGCGCGTCTTCCTCGTCGTCGACGATGAGGATGCGCGCGCTCATGCGGACATCCCCGTCACAGGCGCATCGGGCAAGCGGATGAGGAAGCACGCGCCCTGCCCCGGCACGCTCTCGACCGCGATGCAACCGTCGTGCGCGTCGACGATTTCTTCCGCCACGAATAGCCCCAGCCCCATGCCCTGCCCCACGTCCTTGGTGGTGAAAAAGGGATCGAACACGCGCGGCAGCAACTCCGGCGCCACGCCGGGGCCGTCGTCCTCGACACGGATTTCGACGAGCGGGCCGGCGTCGCCGCAGCCGCGGCCCAGCGCCGTGCCGGCCAGGGCCGGTGCGACGGGATGACGCGCGGCGCTGACACGCACCTGCCCATTCGGCCCCACCGCCTGCAGAGCGTTGCGTATCAGGTTGAGCAGCGCCTGCTGGAGCCTTTGCGCGTCGGCCAGCACGACAAGATCGTCGGCGATGCAGATGTCCACGGTCGCGGTCGCCGGCACTTCGCCGCGCACGAAGCCGACGGTCTGGCTGACCAGCGGTTTCAGGCGCACAGGCGACTTTTGAAAGGCGCGGTCGCGCGAAAATTCCTGCAGGGCACGCACGATTCCGCGTGCGCGCCCGGTCTGCAGGTCGATGCGCGTGAGATGCTTGTCCAGCGTCGCCGGGCTGCACGTGTCTTTTTCTTCCAGCAGGATCTGGCAGGACGAGGAAATGTTGGAAAGCGGGTTGTTGAGTTCGTGCGCGACGCCGGCGAGCAGGGTGCCCAGCGCCGCGAGGCGCTCCGAACGCATCAGCGACGCCTGGCGGAACTCGATCTCCTTCAGCATGCGGTTGAAGGCTTCGGTGACCGAGACGATTGCGCGATCCGGCGAGGGCGCGGCCAGGCGTTCGCGCGCGCGCACACCGACCGCGGCCGCGCTTATCTCCATGGCCTTGAGCGGAGCGACCACGCGCCGCGCCAGCGCAAGCCCGATCAGGACGACCAGCAAGCCCAGGCCCAGGATCGCGCCCAGCAGGAGCTGGCGCAGCGCGGCCAGTGCCGCGCGGGTCTGGCTGCGCTCGGCGCGCACCAGCGCTTCGGCCCGCGCCACCACATC
>JAIWOS010000178.1 GCA_020217265.1 Thiobacillus sp.
GTGGTGGGCTTCATGCCGTACCACTTCTGGTAGTAGACCGGGCCCTGGCACTCGTCGCGCTCGATCATGTAGGCGATCAGGCGGTCGTCGTGTTCGCCTTCCATCTTGCCGTAGCCCATGGTGCCGACGTGGATGCCGGACGCCCCTTGCAGACGCGCGATTTTCGCCAGCACGAAGGCGGTGTAGCCGCGCTTGGCGGAAGGGCTGGTAATCATGCCGTGACCGGCGCGGTGGTAATGCAGGTACTGGTTGGGATACTGGCGACGCGCGGTGGTGATCATGCCGGGACCGCCAACGAAGCCGTCGACGAGGAAGGCGACCTTGTCTGCATCGGGGCCGAAGGTTTCGAGGATGAAGTCGGCGCGCGCGCACATCTCATAGTGGTCGTCAGCGGTGATGTTGGCCGAGAACAGCTTGGCCTGGCCGGTTTCGTCCTGCGCGCGTTTCATGGCATCGGCGACCAGCGGGATGGTTTTCTTCAGCGGCGAGAACACCTGGTTGCCCTGCGGCTCGTCGTTCTTGATGAAGTCGCCGCCCAGCCAGAATTGGTAGGCGGCCTGGGCGAACGGCTCGGGCCGCAGGCCCAGCTTGGGCTTGATGATGGTGCCGGCGATGTAGCCGCCGTCCTTGACGGGGCGGCCGAGGATGCGCCACAGGTCGGAGATGTCCTTGGACGGGCCGTCGAACAGCTGAATGGCACGCTTGGGGAAATAGATGTCGATCATCTTGGCGTGCTCGATGTCGCCCATGCCCTGGTTGTTGCCGATGGCGAGCGTCAGGAAGGACACCATCATCATGCGGCCGTCGGTGACGTTGCGGTCGAACAGATCCAGCGGATAAGCAATGCGCATATCCTCGGTGGCTTCGTCGATGTGATAGACCAATGCGTCGACGCCCTTGGTGAAGTCGTCAGTGGTCGAGACTTCAACGTTGGTGCCGGTGGACGATTCGGCGGCGAAGTGCGCGGCGGCTTCGAGGTAGCCATGGCCGGCCTTCGGCTTCATTTTGTAGGCGACGAGGATGTGGCCCTCGCCCTTGATGAGGTCTTCTTCCTTGAGGGAAAGGTCGGCGTAGCGTGCGGATTGATCCATGGTGTGCTCCTGTGACGATGCAAACCCCCGGCGCGATGGCGCAGGGGACGATGGTCGGCATCATAATCATATGCACATATAATTAAAATTTAATTATTATTATAAGTTTCATATCGCCGGACTTATACATCTGCCGCCATGCGCCGCCTCACCCTGCGCCAGCTCCGCATTTTCGAAGCGGTCGCGCGCCATCTTTCGTTCTCGCGTGCCGCCGCCGAGCTGCACCTGTCGCAGCCCGCGGTATCGATCCAGGTCAAGGGAATAGAAGCGATTCTCGGCCTGCCTTTGACCGAGCAGCTCGGCAGGAAGGTTTTTCTCACCGACGCCGGGCGCGACGTGCTCCACGCCGCGCGCGCCATCACCGCGCGACTGGACGACCTGCAGGAAAACCTGGCGCAGCTGCGCGGGCTCGAAGGCGGTCGCTTGAGAATCGCGGTGACGTCGACCGCCAACCACATCGCCACCGATCTTCTCGCCCGGTTTCGCCAGCAGCTGCCGAGCGTGGCGCTGCATCTCGACGTGTCCAACCGCGCCGCCGTGCTCGCCCGGCTGGCGGACAACCAGGTCGATCTGGCGATCATGGGGCAGGTGCCGGAGGGTCAGGATCTGCTCGCCACGCGCTTCATGGACAATCCCCTGGGCGTGATCGCCGCGCCGGATCATCCCCTCGCCCGGCGCCGCCGCATCCCGCTTTCAGAACTGGCGCACGAATCCTTCCTGATGCGCGAGCCGGAATCCGGCACGCGCGCGGCAATCGAGCGATTCTTCGCCGACCATGACCTGGCGCCGCAGACCAGCATGGAAATGAACAGCAACGGCGCGATCCGACGCGCGGCGAGCGTCGGCCTGGGCCTGGGCATTCTGCCCCTGCAAACGCTCGAGCTCGAATTGCAGCTCAAGCGGCTGGTCGTGCTCGATGTGGCAGGCTTCCCGCTCATGCGCCACTGGTACGTCGTTCACCGCACCGATAAGCGGCTGTCGCCGACGGCGCTGGCGTTCCACGATTTTGTGCTGAAAGCGCCCGGCGCGCCCGATCCGGCCGCCAGCAACGCCGCCTGAGCGTTCTCTGCCGCGCCTACGCGGATTTGTCGGCGTCCTGCGGCAGGCCCGAGGGCTGCCAGGCCACGCCATGCTGCTTGAGGTAGTCGCGGATCATCTGGCGGATGACCTGCGACGGCGTCAGGTCCTGCGCGGCACACAAGTGCTCGAACGCCTTCTTTTTCGCGGGATCGAGCAATACGGTCAAGCGAGCGGTTTTGGTTTCCATGGCATCATTCAATCAATTATCAGAGAATTATAATTTGACTGCATTTGAAGTCACATTGCGGCCTCGGGCCTGCAGCAAGAAATAACAGCATTGAAAAGGCAAATTCCATGATCGCTTTCGTCGAAGCCCATCGAGCCGGTCTGCTTGCGCGCGCGCACTGGCTGCCCAACCTCGCTGCCGGACTGGTGGTCGGCGTGGTCGCGCTGCCGCTGGCCATGGCGTTTGCGATTGCCAGCGGCGCCCGCCCCGAGCAGGGTCTGTATACCGCCATCGTCGCTGGCGCGCTGGTGTCGCTGTTCGGCGGCTCGCGCCTGCAGATCGCCGGGCCGACCGGCGCTTTCATCGCACTGCTGTCGGTGATCACCGCGCAGCACGGCATCGTCGGCTTGCAGATCGCCACGCTGATGGCCGGGCTGATCCTCCTGGTGATGGGGCTGGCGCGCATGGGCGCGGTGATCCGCTACATTCCCACGCCGGTGATCGTCGGCTTCACGTCGGGGATTGCCGTCATCATTTTCGTCGGGCAGTGGCGCGACTTTCTCGGCCTGCCCAAGGTCGGCGGCGAGCATTTCCACGAAAAGGTCTGGCAGCTTATGCAGGTGATGCCGCAACTCGATCCGGCCACGCTCGCCGTCGGCGCCGCAACCCTGCTCGTGGTGATCTATTCGCAACGTCTGCCCGGCATGCAGCGCGTGCCCGGGCCGCTGACCGCGATGATCGTCGCCACGGTCGGGGTCTATGCGCTGGAGTTGGACAGCGTCGCCACCATCGGCAGCGCGTTTGGCGGCATCCCGTCTACGTTGCCGGCACCGTCCCTGCCCGAAGTGACGTTCGCGCAGGTCGTCACCCTGATCGGCCCGGCCTTCACCATCGCCATGCTGGGCGCGATCGAATCGCTGCTCTCGGCGGTGGTCGCCGACGGCATGGCTGGCACCCGTCACGATTCCAACCAGGAACTCATCGGCCAGGGCATCGCCAACATCGCCGCGCCGATTTTCGGCGGTTTCGCCGCGACTGGGGCGATCGCGCGCACTGCGACCAACATCCGCAACGGCGCGACTGGACCGCTCGCCGGGATCGTGCATGCCGCATTTCTGATCGCGGTGATCCTGTTCCTGGCGCCGCTTGCTGCGCACATACCGCTCGCCGCGCTGGCCGCGATCCTGTTCGTGGTGGCGTGGAACATGAGCGAGGTGGGGCATTTCGCGCATATCCTGAAAAAAGCACCGCGCGCCGACCGCGCGATCCTGGTCATCACCTTTGTCCTCACCGTGTTCGCCGACCTCGTCGTCGCGGTGAACGTCGGCGTGCTGCTCGCCGTGCTGCATGTGATCCACCGCATGACCGAGACCTTCGACGCCCACCCCGCCGGCGACGACCTGCTTGCCCGCCACGGCGTCGGAACGCTGCCCGCCGACACGCTGGTCTACGACATTGAAGGCCCGCTCTTCTTCGGCGCCGTGGAAAATCTCGAGAACGCGCTGCTCTCCACGCACACCGAACCGAAGACCCTGGTGATCCGCATGCGGCTGGTGCCCTTCATGGACATCACCGGCATCCAGACGCTGGAGAACGTGATCGCCAAACTGGCGAAACGCGGCATCCGGGTGGTGATCTGCGAAGCCAATACGCGGGTGCGCCACAAGCTGGAAAAGGCCGGGGTGCTGGGGGGCGACAGCCCCACCCGTTATGCGGACAACCTGCGCGACGCGGTGAACGCCCAGGCGGCAGGCTGAGCCGCCGTGCACCGGCCCGGCCTCAGTCGTGCCCGCTCTTAGCACGCAGGTTGAGCTGCTCGATCGCCTTCATCGCCGCGGCCTGCGCTGCCTCGGCCTCGGCCTCGGTGCCCATCATCGTCAGGCGCCCGAAGTTGCCGAAGGCTTTCACGTCGACCAGCGTGATGTGCGCGCCCTTCTCCGCCTCGTTCGCCGCGTAGACGATATAACCCGCCGGCTCGACCTCGAGGATGAACATGCTCTTGCCGGGCAGGATCATCGATCCCTTGCGCATCTGCCGGTTGATGAGCGTGGTGTGGTCCGGCGTCATGCCGCGGATGATCTCGTTCCACGCCACCTTGCACGAATGGCGCGATTCGACAGTGGTGTTGAGCTGGCGCAGGATGATGTCGCCGGCTTCCATCACCTCGCTCTGGTTGCGGTAGTGGATCTCCATGGAGCCGAACGAGCGTTCGACGACCTGCTCGCCAAGGTGGACGTTGGTTTCCTTCAACGCGATGTCGGATAGCCGGTGCACCGCCATGCCGGGCGCGACCTCGACCCACAGGCAGGCATCGCCTGGCACCGGCAGGAAGCCCTGCGACGAGGTGGCCAAGTAGGAGGCCAGCTGCGGCTGCAGCGAGTCGATGAAGACGAAGGTGCGGAGATGGACTTTCATGGGCGGAAGAATCAGCGGGTCAGGCCCATGTAGAGCATCGGCAATTTCTCGGGCAGCCGTTCGAGGTGGTCGATGACGGTGTAGTTCTTGGCGCCGAAGATGCGCGACACGTACTGGTCGGCGTGCGGGTCGAGCGACAGCGCGTACACCGTGACGCCCTCGCGTGCGAGCTCTTCCACCGCGCGCTTGGTGTCGAAGCGGTGGTATTGCGGGTCGCGCGTGTCGTTGTCGGCCGGCTCGCCGTCTGTGATGACGAAGCACACCTTGCGCGAAGCCGGACGCAGCTTGAGGAAGGAGCCGGCGTGCCGCAGCGCCGCGCCCATACGCGTCGAATACGCGCCTTTCATGCCGGCGAGCCGCGCCTTGACGAGATCATTGTACGGCGCGTCGAAATCCTTGAAGCGGTAGTAGTGCACGTCGTGCCGCCCGTCGGAACAGAACCCGTGCAGCGCGAAGGAATCGCCGATGCGGTCGAGCGCGTCGGAGAGCAGCACCGTCGCCGAGCGGGTGAGGTCGAGCACCGAGTAATCGTGCCCCTTGACCTTGTCGTTCGACGACTCGGACATGTCGAGCAGAACCATCACCGCCAGATCGCGCTCGTTGCGCTTGTAGCGCATCATGATGCGGGTATCCGGCTGCTGACCCATTCTTATGTCAATCATGGCCCGCACGGCAGCGTTGATGTCGAGCTCGTCGCCGTCCTCGACCCGGCGGATGCGCTGCATGCCCTGCGGGATCATCGATTCGATGAGGTACTTGAGCCGCGAGATCGTCGGCTTGTTGTCGGTGATGATCTTCTCGATGACGTCGATATCGCCGATCTGCGGATGGCGTTCAAGCACTGTGACCCAGCTCGGACGCTCGAGCTGGATGGTGTAGTCCCACTCGTGGTAGTGCACCGGGTCGGCCATCGGCGGGCGGCCTTCGAGCGAGTTGATCGAGACGCCTTCCTGGTCGAGGAAGAATTCGGTTTCGAGCACCCAGATTTCCTCGGCGTCGTCGCCCGCGAATTCGTTGTTGACCTCGTTGACCATCTCCATCACGGAGACTTTCTTCCTGATCTGTTTCGGCCCCCAGGTCGCTTCCAGCGCTTCCGCCTCGTCGTACTCTTCCGACTCCCACACCGTGCGGTTGTCGTCGCGGTAGATCGCGCGCAGGCTGTCCGTGCGCACGTTGAATTCGGGCAGCCCCTCGGGCAGGTAATGCACCAGCTCTATGCCAAGGTTCCAGCTGGTCTGCGCGGTGTCGAGTTGATCCTGGGCGGCACGGAAGAGCTCGACGCCCTTCTGCACCCACGGATGCGGGTCGCGCGTCTCCATTTCCAGCAACGCACGCGCGAGCCGGTTGATGAGGTCGCCGATCGTCTTCGGCTCGACATACTCGAACACCGGGTGCAGCGCCAGCCAGGAATCGCGCATGTTCGGGAACTGGCGAATCGCCAGCGCCTCGACGCGCGCGTCCTCGAACGCTTCGATCACCGCCATCTGCAGCGTCGAGAGCATCTGCATCGACAGCGGTTCCTTGCTGAAGGCCAGGTGGGCGGCGCAGTGGTTGGCGGCGGCGCGGTAGATCTCCACGCCCGAGACGATCCGGTCTTCCGGCGTGGCGTCACCCAGCGGACGGTAGTCGTCGTAGGCGTCGGCGATATGAATGACGAAGCGCTCGATGTAGGGCTTCAGGCCCTCGCGCGACTCGTAGTCGCCGGCGGTCGGGCGCAGGAAGAAATCCCGGCCCCACATCGCGCGCAGGTAAATGTTGAGCCGGCGCTGCACGTCGACGAAGAGCGTGCCCTTGCGCTCCTGCTGCAGCACCGACAGGGCATCGGGGCTTTGCAGAGAGAAGTACTTAAGCTGGCCGTCGAAGTCGGCCTTGTAGGCCTGCGCGCCCCACATCACCCAGCGCCGCAGGCCGCCGAGCGTGAGCTGCGTCAACAGCCTGTCGAGGTTTTCCAGCATCGGCCGCAGGCCGCGCGGCGCCTGCGCCAGCATGATGGACAGCACGTTGAGGTAATTGCGAAAGACGTTCTCGTCGCCCAGCCGCTCTGCCGCCAAAGGCGCGGTGCCGGCGATCAGCGCGAGCACCTGACCCGAGGTCTTCGACGCCATGCCGAGCAGGAAGTTGACGATGTCCGGCAGCACGTCCTCGCCGATGGCGCGCGCGACTTCCGGCATCGCCTGCAGATACGAAACGACCACCTCTTCGCCGCGCCCGAGGTTGTGCAGCGCGACCGCGCCCTTCATGAAGTTGTCCAGCCCGCGTGCGGAGAACGCGCGCGCGGCTTCGTTCCACGAACCGCGCAGCACGTCCTGCGCGTCGGTGGGAAGCTCTTCCAGGAGCTCGCTGTACTCTTCGATGTGGATGGCCATGGCTCAGGGCAAAAGGAAAACGGCGCGGCACGCGGTCGACTGGATGACCGCGCGCCGCGCCGCCATCCGGTCAGAAGTAGGTGGTGACCGCCGAATCCAGCGCGTCGCGCATGTCCGGGTCGTCGGTGATCGGCCGCACCAGTGCCATGCGGCAGGCGCCGAGCGCCGGCACGCCCTTGGCGATCAGGCTGCCGGCGTAGATCAGCATCCGCGTCGACAGGCCTTCGTCCAGACCATGCCCCTTGAGGTTGCGCGCGCGCTCGCCGATGTGGACGAGATTCTTCGCCACGTCGAGCGACACCCCGGATTCGTGGGCGACGATCTCGGCTTCGACTTCATGCTCGGGATAGTTGAAGTCGAGCGCGCCGAAACGCTGCTTGGTCGACTGTTTCAGATCCTTCATCAGGCTCTGGTAACCAGGGTTGTACGAAATCACAATCTGGAAGTCGGGGTGGGCTTCGATCATTTCGCCCTTCTTTTCCAGCGGCAGCTGGCGGCGCGCGTCGGTCAGCGGGTGGATCACCACGGTGGTGTCCTGCCGCGCCTCGACGACTTCGTCGAGATAGCAGATCGCGCCGAGGCGGGCGGCGACCGCGAGCGGGCCGTCCTGCCAGCGGGTGCCGTTGGCGTCGAGCAGGAAGCGGCCGACCAGGTCGGACGCGGTCATGTCCTCGTTGCACGCCACGGTGATGAGCGGCTTGCCGAGTTTCCACGCCATGTATTCGACGAAACGCGTCTTGCCGCAGCCGGTCGGGCCCTTCAGCATCACCGGCATGCGCACCGCGTAGGCCGCTTCGTACAGCTCGACTTCGTCGGCGACCGCGCGGTAGTAAGGCTCCTTCTTGACGCGGTAGGCGTCCAGCAGGTTGCTGCCGGTATCGGAGGCAGGACGCACGTCGGCTGTCGGGCGCTGCTGCGCGGCGGCGCGCGCCAGCGCTTCCTGGCGCGGTGAATAGGTGCGCATGAAGGGATCGTTACGCATGGAAAGTTCCTTTGTTCTTCAGTCCGGCCAGACACGCTGCGGATGCAGGGTGCCATTGGAATCGGGAATGCCGCCGGCGTGCACGCGGGTCGCGCTCGGCTGAGCGGCCGGCGACTTCGCCGTGGCTGCGGCCGCGGGCGCCGGTTTGGGAGCGGCTGGCTTGGCTGCGGTCTTTGCCGGGGCCGCCTTGGCTGCGACGGGTTTGGCGGCCGGTTTGGCGGCGACAGCACGTTTGGGGGCGGGCCGGGCTGCCGGTTTCGCGGCAGGCTGCTGTGCAGCCTTGGCCTGGCGGACGCTGGCCGCCAGTTTGTCTTTCATCGTGCTCATGCGATCACCTCATTGATTATGGCTTCGATTTCAGCCACGGCGGGAGCGCCGCGACTGCCCAGCTGATAGACCGAGGCACCTTCGAGCGCGGCGGCGCGGTAAATGGCGCGGCGGCGGATCCCTGCGTCGAGCACCGGGAGTCCGAATTCCGCCAGCGCATCGTGCATGGCCACCGACAGCGCGCTCTTGGGTTCAAGCTGGTTGAGCACCAGATACGCCTGCAGCTCGGGATTGCGCTTCTTCGCTTCGGCAATTTCCTCGGGCAGCTTGAGACTCGCCCACAGGTCCACCGGCGACGGCAGCACCGGGATCAACGCCAGATCGCAGGCGCGCATTGCGGCCTGCGGACCGTGCGCGTCGATCGAGGGCGGACAGTCGAGCACGGCATAGCGGTAGGCCTTGAAGGTTTTCTTCAGGTCCGCCGCCTCCCAGCGACCGTTCAGGGTCTTGACCGTTGCGGGGAACGGCGCCCCGCCCGAGCTCGCCCATTGCAGCGATGAGCCCTGCGGGTCCAGATCTACCACGACGGTTTCGCCGCGCCGCGCCAGACCTGCGGCCAGATTCATGGCCAGCGTGGTCTTGCCCGCGCCGCCCTTCTGGTTGATGACCGCGATGATGCGGGTGGCCATCTCAACTCCGCACGATCAGCGCATCGACCCGGCGCGCGAAGACGGTATCGGCGTCGCTCAGGGTTTCCCCGTCCGCGGCCTCGAGCGTGACGTTGACGTAGGTCGTGCCGAAGTTGATGTTCTGCGGATGGACGCCGGTTTCCTCCGACAAGGCCGCGAGCGCGTCGAGAAACGCCCGGGTCTCGCCGTAGGCGCCGAACGAAAAACGCCGGAACAGCGTCGGCGGCTTGCCGCGCGCTTCCCAGCCTGCCGGCAGTTCAGCCATGTCGTTCTCCGCCACCCAGGGTGGCCAATGCGTTCACGTGTTCCATCTCTTCGCGCAGGATACTGGCGAAAAGCTGGGCGCATTCGCCGTCGCGCATCCGCTCGGCGTGAGCCAGTGCTTGCTGATACAGGCGCACCGCGTCCACTTCGAGCTGATGATCGGCTGCGAGGAGGGCATCTGCCGTGCGCCCGAGGCGCGACGGCGGCAGGTTGCCCGCCGACGGCGCGACGCCCAGCTTGATGAGCGATTCCATCAGGCGTTCGGCGTGGCCCAACTCCTCGATCGCCTCGTGCCGCAATTCCGCCGCAAGCCTGTCGTCGCCCCATAGTCGGGCAAGCACGCTCTGGGCGAGGTACTGCTGCACCGCGCTCATTTCGTGAGTGAGCGCGCGCGCGAGCCAGCCCAGCGTTCGCGGATCGACGCTCATGCTGTCTCCCGATACCGAGCGTGTCAGCTCTGCGTCATCGTGATTTCAGCATCGCGCCCGCCGCCCGACGCGTCGGGTTTGGTCGGCAGGATGCCTTCGACTTCGCTGTGGACACGGGCGATGATGTGCGCGGCCACCAGACCGTCGCCCACGCGCTCGCACGCATCGGCGCCGGCACGAACCGCCGCGTTCACCGCGCCGGTTTCGCCACGCACCAGAACTGTCACGTAGCCACCACCGACGAATTGACGGCCGATCAGACGAACTTCTGCCGCCTTGGTCATCGCGTCCGCCGCTTCGATCGCGGGAACCAGACCGCGGGTTTCGATCATGCCCAGGGCAATACCCATACGTTCAGCCATTTCAATACTCCTTCTTCAGTTCAAAGTTGATAACGAAACTTGCCTTGCCGCGCCAGCGCCCGCTGCGCGGCCGCCGCTTTGCTCTTTACACCACCGTGTCACGCATCCCAGTCGTCGATGATTCCGCAGATGGTGAGATCGGTCATCGTCTTCACATCGGGCATCGCCAGCCTGGCCGCGCTGCCCACGTTGGTAAACACCCATTTCCCCGGCGGCACGCCGACCGGGTCGGTCGCCACCAGGAGTGCGCCCTTGTTCGTCTCCAGCACGCGCAGCGAGGCGGCCTTGAGGCCGGGAACCCGCCGCGTGCATACCAGATCGCCCCGGACGCGCATGATTTCCATCAGGCGTTCGCCTCCGGATCCCAGTGGTCGATGATGCCGACGATGGTGAGATCGGACGGAAACTCGCGGCTGCCGGCGGCTTCCCGCGCGGCCGACGAACTCACGCAAATCACCCAGTCGCCCGGAATGCAGCCGACGGCGTCCACCGCGACGGCGCGTGCGCCGCCGACTTTTTCCTGCACGACCAGGAGCGGCTTGTGGCCGAACTGATCGAGACGGTTGGTCGATACCAGGGTTTTTTCGACGCGCATGATCCTCATCGAAAGCTCCTCAATGTCCCGCGTCCGCGGCCGCGTCTTCGAAGAAGGCGCAACGCTCGGTATCGAAACGGTCCGACACCGCCGTCCGGCAGGCAAGCAGGCCTTGCGCAGTCAGCGCAGGGTAGCGCGCCTCGATGGCGGCCTTCACGCGTTTGGCGCGCAGCACAGCGCGTGCGCGCGAGCCGGGTACGTGAGACGAATAATAAAAATGCACCAGAACCGGGACCGGCAGTCCGTGACGGATGTTCAGCCCGGTGAAAATCTTGATCCCCACATCCATGTCGGCCGCGCCTTCCTCGACCGTGTCGAGGTGGGCGTAGTAATACTTGTTGCGCAACTGGACATAGCTCGTCGCCTCGCCTGCGCAGATCAGCGCCTCGTCATGGCCGATCACGGCGTAGCGTCCGGCATGGTGCTGAATCACGTATTCGATTTGCGAGAAATTGGCCTCGGCGAGCGCCAGCACCAGCTTCCACATGCCGTCGGCCATCTTGCCCTGGCCTTCGGCCCAGCCGCCGGCGGCTTCGGCCGCCGCGAGTTCGGCGGCGATCTTGGCGCGCGCGCCCTCCCGGCTCATGCCCAGCGTGTCGCGATAGAGCGTCGCGGTATCGATGTAGCGGTACGGGCTGACGTCGCCATTGCCATCCGGCAGGTGGATGCGCAGGGCGTCGATGTCGGTGTCTAGCCCGATCAACAGGATGTCGGGCGCGGCGCCGACACCGTAGGTGTTCTCGACGGCGACGCGCAGTTCGTTGAGACGGGCGAGCGCCGATTCGGTCGCAAGCTTGTCGTTGCTGCCGTGCGCCGCGCAGCCCTGGTCGCAGGCATGCGAGCTGCTGTAGTGGTAGACCGCGATCTTGAGATAGTTGAGCGATTCGCCGTCGGCAATCGCGCCGGACAGGCGCTCGAGCTCGCGGTGGCTCCAGTCGACGACATCCGCCTCGACGTCGAACATCGCGCCGGCGTAGGCCTTCACGTAGGTGTTCCGGTTCGGCGCCATGCGGAACACGAAGGGCAGGAGGCCCTGCAGGCGACCGTCGGCGCACGGCGATATATCGACCGTGTGGTAGCCGCATGCGGCGAGGAATTCGGCGGTAATCGGCATCCGCTCGATCCATAGCGCCTGGTCGGCCTCCATGGAATCGACGCTGACCCTGAAGCTTTCGAATACGCAATGCGCATACAAGGCCTTCATGTCGAGGCCGGACACCCAGGCGTCCTCGAGCATGCCCTGCGGCAGCGCGTATCCCAGCCGTTCCAGCGCGAGACGCTGCGCGCGCTCGACGAAGTCGTGGTCGTGCTGGTGCGCGGAAATTTCTTTCAGCACGCCGATGATGCGCGAGAAGCGCCCGCGTACGGTTTCTTCGTATTCGTACAGGCGGCGGTTGAGTTCGGCGTCGACCAGTGCGTGCTCGCAACGCTGCCCCGCGCCGAGGCTGCACGCCGGATTGGCGAGCGCGCCGGTTTCAGCCGCCACCCGCACGGCGTGCGTTCCGCTGGCACCCGCCTCGCGGGCTTGGGCCTGACGCATCGCGACGAGACGTTTACGCGTATTCATGATCGCAAGCTGCCGCGCTTAACCGCGCGCCCCTCCGGAGAGCGTGACGGTCGCGCCACCACGGGTGTTGCCCGACGAGCCGGTGATGCGCGACTCAGGCACTTCCACGCGCTCGACTTCACGGAACACCTGCGCGTTCACGCCGGCGCCACGCGGCTGGCCGCGCAGCGAAGAATTGCGCGCCAGGCTCGATGCGCCTTCGGTGCCGGTCACGCGGCTCTGAGCGTGCCAGGCGTCGCCGGTGATGCGCGAGCCTTCCCGGCCTTCGCCGGTGAGGCGGCGGGCGGCAGCGACGGCCTCGGCTGTCTCGACCTGCGCCACGGCGGCGTCGCGGTGACGGAACTCCGGCGTGCCGGTGATGAGGCCCATGGCCTTGTTCACCGGCCCGGTGATGCGGTCTTCGGCCAGGGAGGTACCGGTCACGTCGTTGTAACGCAGACGCTGGGCATAACGCGCGGGCGACTCGATGCTGAAGTCGGCCGGCGCCGGCTCACGCGAAGGCACTTCGAAACTGCGGGCGCGGGAGACGAAACGGCCGCTGGTCGCACACGCCTTTGCCGCATTGTCCGCGCCGACGTAGGGCGTGCCCGAAATCACTTCGCAGGCGCCGCGCTCGTCGCCGGTCATTACGCTGCCGCCTGCGCCGGGGCGGTCGCCGGTGACGGCGGTGGCGGGAATCACCGCCATCTGCTTGACGCGTGCGGCCTGGGCGTCGAGGTCGGGCGCGGGGCAGAAGCCCGCGAACTGGCCACGGCCGATATAGGGCGTGCCCGACACGGGCGCGCAGGCGCCGTATTCGTTGCCGGTGACCAGGGCGTCGCGACCGGGATAGCTACCGGTCACGGGCTGGCCGCGAAAGGTTTCATCGACGATCACTTTTTCCACGGGCTTGACGGCTTGGGTGCTGTCGCACACGGCAGCAAGCTGCGCGTGCGAGACGTAATCGATACCGGTGACGGGCTTGCACCCGAACGACTCGTCACCGGACAATTTTGGGCTGGGAGCCACCTCGGTGCCCGACACGGCACGACCGCCCAGGGTCGGCATCACGCTGACCTTGCGCGGTCCGCCGGCGGTGCCGGTTTTGCACAGGGGCGCGAAATCCGACTGGGTGTAGTACTGGTTGCCGGTAATCGCGCGGCACGAGCCGGGCTCGTTGCCGGTCACGTTGTCGGCGCGGCCGACGTTGACGCCGGTCACGGTTTCGCTGTCGCGCGACGACATGACGCTGACCTTGCGCGGGTGCGCGGGCGCCTCGGCGCCGCACACCGACGTGTACTGTTCGGCGGCCAGGTATTCGGTGCCGGTGATGCCGCGGCAGGCGCCGGGCTCATCGCCGGTGATCTTGGCGGTATGGCCGACAGCGGTGCCGGTCACGGCCTTGCCGCCTGCGGTATGCGTCAGCGTGACCTTGTCGGGCGCGGTGTCCGCCGCACTCGCCATGTAGCGGGTGCCCGTCAGGCTGCGGTCCGCACCGGGTTCGTCGCCGGTAACCTTGGGCGAGCGTCCCACCATGGTGCCGGTGAGGGTTTCGCCCTTGTGCGTTTCGGTGACGCCAACCTTGACCGGCGCCGGCGCGGGCTTGCTGGCACAGAATTCGGCGTAACGCTCGGCCGACAGGTACTCGGTGCCGGTGATGCCGCGGCAGGCGCCCGGCTCGTCGCCGGTCACTTTCTGCGAACGGCCCACTTCGGTGCCCGAGACGCGATGCTCGCGCAGCGTGGTGGAGACGCCGACCTTGGCAGGCGCGGGCGCCGGACGCTTGGCGTCGCACAGCGCGTCGAACTGCTCGGCGCCGACGTATTCGGTGCCGGTGACGGGGCGGCAGGAGCCGGGCTCGTTGCCGGTCACCTTGCGGCTGCGGTCGGTCATGGTGCCGGTAACCGGCTGGCCGGCGAGGGTATGACCTTCTTCGACCTTCACCGGCGCTGCGGCATTCACGTTGCGCACACGCATGCGACCGGTCGGACGGGATTCGGACTTGCTCGTCCCGGCACGGCCCGTGAGCGCCTGCACCAGACGGCGTTGCATCGCGACCTGGCGGCCGGTCGCGCCCTTGGTGATGGCGGCCTGCCAGTCCTGGCCCGGCATGGCGGCGGCGATCTTGGTCGCCTGCGCCACGCGCTTCAGCCCGGCCTTGCCGTCCTGTGCCAGCGCCGCGCGGCGGGCGCGGGCGAGCGCGCG
>JAIWOS010000179.1 GCA_020217265.1 Thiobacillus sp.
TGCGGCGGCGGGCACGGCGGGCGCCGCCACCGGGGCGGGCATGGGTTGCGGCGGCGGGGCGATGGATTTGACGGCGGCTTCCTGGCGCGCGGGCGCGGCGGCCTGGGCGGTCTGGTAGATGGCGTCGGTTTCCGGCACGGTCGCCATCTTGTAGCTGGGCTCGGCGGCACCGCTCTGGTTCAGCTCGTCGTGACGCAGGCGCGTGAGCGTGTAGTTCGGCGTCTCCATGTGGATGTTGGGGATCAACACCACGTTGACCTTGAGCCGGGATTCGATGGCGTGGATGTCGACGCGCTTTTCGTTCAAGAGGAAAGTGGCGACGTCGACCGGCAGCTGCACGTGCACGGCGCCGGTGTTCTCCTTCATCGCCTCCTCCTGCAGGATGCGCAGGATGTGCAGCGCCGACGATTCGGTGCCGCGGATGTGGCCGGTGCCATGGCAGCGCGGGCAGGTGGTGTAGCTGGTTTCACCGAGCGAGGGCTGGAGGCGCTGGCGCGACATTTCCAGGAGGCCGAAGCGCGAGATCTTGCCGGTCTGCACGCGCGCGCGGTCGTGATGCAGGGCATCCTTCAGGCGGTTTTCCACCTCGCGCTGGTGCTTGGGGTTCTCCATGTCGATGAAGTCGATCACGATCAGCCCGCCCAGGTCTCTCAATCGCATCTGGCGCGCGATCTCGTCGGCCGCTTCGAGGTTGGTGTTGAACGCGGTCTGCTCGACGTCGCTGCCCTTGGTGGCGCGCGCCGAGTTGACGTCCACCGACACCAGCGCCTCGGTATGGTCGATGACGATGGCACCGCCCGACGGCAAATTGACCTGGCGCGAGAACGCCGATTCGATTTGGTGCTCGATCTGGAAGCGCGAGAACAGCGGAATGTCGTCGCGGTACAGCTTGACCTTGCTGACGTTGGCCGGCATCACGTTTTCCATGAAGGCGCGGGCCTGTTCGTACACGTCTTCGGTATCGATCAGGATTTCGCCGATGTCCGCCGAGAAGTGGTCGCGGATGGCGCGGGTGATGAGGTTGGATTCGAGGTAGATGAGCTCGGGCGCCTTGATCTGCTTCGCAGCGCCGTCGATCGCTTCCCAGATGCGCAGCAGATAGGAGAGATCCCACTGGAATTCCTCGGCGGAACGGCCGATGCCGGCGGTGCGCGCGATCAGGCTCATGCCCTCGGGCACGTCGAGCTGGGCCAGGGTGTCGCGCAGTTCGTTGCGTTCCTCGCCTTCGATGCGGCGCGAGACGCCACCGCCGCGCGGGTTGGTCGGCATCAGCACGACGTAGCGGCCGGCGAGCGAGATGTAGGTGGTGAGCGCCGCGCCCTTGTTGCCGCGCTCGTCCTTTTCCACCTGGACCAGGAGTTCCTGGCCTTCTTTCAGGTTTTCGGGAATCTTGCCGTTGCCGGGCAGGCAGGAACGGGCGATTTCCTTGAATGGCAGGAAGCCGTGGCGTTCGCAGCCGTAGTCGACGAAAGCGGCTTCGAGGCTGGGCTCGACGCGGGTGACGACACCCTTGTAGATGTTGCCCTTGCGTTGTTCCTTGCTGGCGGACTCGATGTCAAGGTCGACGAGTTTTTGTCCGTCGACGATGGCAACCCGGAGTTCTTCCGCCTGGGTTGCATTGAATAGCATGCGCTTCATTTTTTCTCCCGCGCGCACGCATACGGGACAGGCCAGACTGCCGCTGAAGCTCAGCGGCTCATGCGATCACGGGTGAAGTGGGCGAATGCATGGTTGGGGTGTCCTGTTCCTGGAGAGGGTCTCCGGCCGGGCCGGGGCGGTCTTTCCGGTTCCCGCTGGAATGAATCTTCCGGGCGTGAACGCTGTTTTCGTATGCGTGGTGTCGCGTCGTTGATAACATCGCTGCTTTGCCGACTGGCGGGGCGGGTGGCTTCGACTGTTCGCGGGGCGGGTGCCGGGCGGCAGGAATCCAGACGGGCCGGGCAGGCGGCGGCCGGTGAGCGTTGTAACCGGCGTGGTATCCATGGACAGGCAAAACGAGGCCTGAACCGGCGGTAGTGTATATGAAAATGAAGGACTTAGAGAAAGATTCTGTCCGGCGCCTCACGATCGGCGACGGCGCCGACGGTCAGCGCCTCGACAACTTCTTGCTGGGCGAATTGAAAGGCGTGCCCAAGAGCCGCATCTACAAGCTGGTGCGTGGCGGCGAGGTGCGTGTCAACGGCGGCCGCATCGACGTCGGCTACCGTTTGCAGCCCGGCGACGAGGTGCGCATTCCGCCGGTGCGCATGGCCGCGCCGAAGGCGGGCAGTGTGGCCAGACTGCCGCCTTCGACCAACCGTCTGCTGCCCCACGTTCTCTATCGCGACGAGGCGCTGATTGCCTTGAACAAACCCGCCGGCATGGCGGTGCATGGCGGCAGCGGCGTCTCGCGCGGGGTGATCGAGCAGATGCGGCTGGAACTGCCGGAATGCCGCTACATGGAACTGGTGCACCGGCTCGACCGTGAAACCTCGGGCGTGCTCTTGATCGCCCTGAAGCGGCGCGCGCTGGTGAACCTGCACGAAGCCATGCGCGAGGGGAAAATCCGCAAGCGCTACCTCACGCTCGTGGCCGGACGCTGGCCCAATCCGGTTCAGCACGTGAAACTGCCGCTCCACAAGCGCGTGGACGAGAACGGCGAAAAGCGCGTGACCGTGCGCGACGACGGCCAGACCGCGCACACCATTTTTCGCCGGCTGGAGACGTTCGCTGATTTCACCCTGCTCGAAGCCGAACTGAAGACCGGCCGCACCCACCAGATTCGCGTCCACACCTCGCATCTGGGCTTTCCCATCGCGGGCGACGACAAGTACGGCGACTTCGAACTGAACCGGGCGCTCGCCAAGCGCGGACTGAAACGCATGTTCCTGCACGCCGCGCATCTGGCATTTGCCCACCCCATGACCGGCGAGCCGCTCGACATCGATGCGCCGCTGCCCGCCGACCTGACGGCTTTTCTCGAAACCCTGAACCATGCCCAAGCAATTTGATTTGTTGATCTTCGACTGGGACGGCACGCTGATGGATTCCGCTGGCGTGATCGTCGATTCGATCCAGCGCGCCTGCGCCGACATCGGCATTCCTGTGCCCTCGGAACGCGAAGCGCGCCAGATCATCGGCCTTGGCCTTGTCCAGGCGCTGCAAACCCTGCTGCCCGACCTGCCGGAAGGTGATTACCCACGCCTGGTCGAGCGCTATCGCCACCACTACCTGGGGCGCGACGAGGAGATTCCGCTGTTCGAAGGCGTGCCCGAGGGCATCCGCGATCTCGCCGAGCGCGGTTTCACGCTCGCCGTCGCCACCGGCAAAAGCCGCGTGGGGCTGGCGCGAGCGCTGCAATCGAGCGGACTCGGCGCGCATTTTGCCGCCACCCGCTGCGCCGACCAGACGCACTCCAAGCCGCATCCGGCGATGGTGCTCGAACTGATCGACGAGCTCGACGCCGACCCGGCGCATACGCTGGTGATCGGCGACACCAGCCACGATCTCTTGATGGCGGCGAACGCCGGGGTGGCGCGGCTTGCCGTGACCTACGGCGCGCACGAGGCGGACGATCTGCATCCGCACGCGCCGCTGGCCCTGCTGGACAGTTTTGCCGAGGTGCACGCATGGCTGGCGGCGAACGCCTGATCTGCGCGGCGGACGCGCTGGCCGAGGGCGGGCGCGGCGTGCGCTTCGAGGTCGAGCGCCACGGCAAGCCCCAGCCTGCCTTCGTCGTGCGCCACGAGGGCCAGCCGCGCGCCTTTCTCAACCAGTGCGGCCACGTGCCGGTGGAACTCGACTGGAACGAGGGGGAATTCTTCGATGCGTCAAGGCTATACTTGATCTGCGCCACGCACGGCGCGCTCTACCACCCCGCCAGCGGCGCCTGCGTGGGCGGTCGCTGCGCCGGGCGCGGCCTCATCCCCATTCCCGTCGTCGAACGCGACGGTCTTGTCTATCTCGTGGAAACGCAATGAGCGAACAGCAAAAAGAACCCAATTGGGAACGTCAGGTACTCGAAAAACTGGCGATGTCGGCCATCCAGGAACAGCGGCGCAGCCGGCACTGGAGCATCCTGTTCAAGACGCTGGGATTTCTCTACCTGTTCATCGTGCTGTTTCTCGCGGCTGGCTGGTTCCGTTCCGACGGCGTCTCGATCAAGGCGCATACCGCGCTGGTCGACCTGCAGGGCGTGATCGCGGCCGACCAGGCGAGCGCCGACGCGGTGATCGCCAGCCTGCAAAGCGCGTTCGACGACAAGAAGACGCGCGGCGTCGTGCTGCGCATCAACAGCCCCGGCGGCAGCCCTGTGCAGGCCGGCCAGATCAACGACGAGATCAAGCGCCTGCGCAAGCTGCACCCGGCGGTTCCCCTGTACGTGGTGGTGGACGACATCTGCGCCTCGGGCGGTTATTACGTCGCCGCCGCAGCCGACAAAATTTTCGTCGACAAGGCCAGCATCGTCGGCTCAATCGGCGTTCTGATGGACGGTTTCGGTTTTACCGAAACCATGAAGAAGCTGGGCGTCGAACGGCGCCTGCTCACCGCAGGCGAGAACAAGGGCTTCCTCGATCCCTTCTCGCCGGCCGATCCCAAACAGGAGGCCTACGCCCGCCAGATGCTGGAGGAAATCCACGGCCAGTTCATCAATGTCGTCCGCGCGGGACGCGGCAAGCGCCTGAAGGAAACGCCCGACATGTTCAGCGGCCTGGTGTGGAGCGGCGAAAAGAGCATCGCGCTCGGCCTGGCCGACGGCTTCGGCACTGTCGAATCCGTCGCGCGCGACGTCGTCAAGGCCGAGGATGTCGTCGATTTCACCCAGCGCGAGGGCCTGGCCGAACGCCTGGCCGGGCGCCTGGGCGCGACCCTGGCCAAGGCCTGGTCGCCGTTCGCCAAGTCAGGCGTCGAACTGCGGTGAACGGGTCCGGCTACCGCCCCATCGCCTGCGCCGACCACGAGCGCCTGGAATTTGCCGTGCTGACGAAACAGTGGCTGGAATTGCGGGTGAATGGCCATGCGCGCCGACTGCTGCCGCTGGATGTATACACGCGTGACGGCGCCGAATGGCTAAAGGCCCGGGACGAAGCGGGCGAGATTGTAGTGTTTCGACTGGACGAGATCGCTTTTTAGTCCGCGCAGCATGCTCGGGCCGACTCGCCGGGCGGCTGTGTTGCCGCTGGCCGGGTTCGCCAGGGACGGCGCCTTAGCGCGGCGCCTGCCAGCAGTTGTTGTTCACCTGCCAGGTCATCGACAGCTGTTCGCCCGCGGGGAACAGCACGTATTTCAAACCGATGTAATCCGAGCCACGTCGCCAGAACATGGCGAGCAGGTTCTTTTCGCCGTTGGCGACGACGCTGGTGTAGGGGATGACCTTGAGCGGGTTGCCGTAGAGGTTGGAGTAGTTGGACGCGATGATGACGAAGTGGCGGAAGGCGGGTTCGACTTCCTGGTCGAAGGCGACGAGCTTGTCGTTGCAGAAAGTGAAAAGGAAACGGCGTCCGGCAGGGTTGTTGGGCAGGTCGTAGGCGAACAGGCCGTCGCTGCCCACGGGCAGGGTCTTGTCGAAGTTCCAGGTCTTGAGTGCCTGTTCGACTTCGCTGCGGCTCATGCCGTTTTTGAATTCGCCGATTTCCCAGGCGTGGGCGGGCAGGGCGAGGCTGGCGACGAGGGCCAGCGTGGCGGTTTTGATTTTCATGGTTGCCGGTTGTCGGTATGCGTTGCGGCTAGCATACCGCAAGGCATCGGGCCGGCGGATGACCGCCGGGCCGGCTTACTTGCCGGTGACGGCGCTGAAGACCTTTTTCAAGAGGTCGCTGCCGGCGGACACGGGGTTGGCGCGGATCGCGGCTTCCTTTTCGCCGATGAGGGTGTAGAGCCGGTCGAGCGCTTGCTGGGTGACGTACTGCTCGACGTTGGACTGGCTCTTGTCGACGAGGTTGAACTGGGCGGCCATACCGGCGTAGCGGTTGTACTGCTGGGCGAGCCCTGCCTTGTCGGTGGTGGTTTTGACGATGGGCAGGAAGCGCTCGGTGAGCTGGGTTTCGGTCTTCTTGCGGAAGAAGTCGGTGGCGGCGGTCTTGCCGCCGGTGAGGATGCCGCGGGCGTCGTCGAGCGTCATCTGCTTCACCGATTCGACGAGCAGGGTCTTGGCTTCGGGCACCGCAGCCTCGGCAGCGCGGTTCATCGCCAGCACGAGGTCGTCGGCCTGCTGGCCCATGCCGAACATGCGCATGGCCTTTTCGGCTTTCTGGAGGTTTTTGGGCAGCGGGATTTTTAGCTGCGGATTGCCGAAAAAACCGTCCTTGACGCCGAGCTGGGCGACCGCGGCGTCTGCGCCGCGGGTCAGCGCTTCCTTGAGCGCGGCGTTGATGTCGGTGTTCGACAGCGCATTGACGCCGCCGGCCGCGGCTGGCTGGCTGGCGGGCTTGTTCACCACGCTTTTCAGCATGTCGTTCCAGTCGAAGGCGTGGGCGGGCAGGGCGAGCGCCAGGGCGGCAGCGAGGGCAAGGGTGCGTTTCATGGCGGTCTCCGTGGATGGGCTTACAACACTTCGGCCGCGTAATCGGCCAGGCGCGAACGCTCGCCACGCTGCAGGGTGACGTGGCCGTTGTGCGGCCAGCCCTTGAAGTGGTCCACCACGTAGGTCAGACCCGAGCTGCCTTCGGTGAGGTAGGGCGTGTCGATCTGCGAGATGTTGCCGAGACAGACCACCTTGGTGCCGGGACCGGCGCGGGTGATCAGCGTCTTCATCTGCTTGGGCGTGAGGTTCTGCGCCTCGTCGATGATAAGAAACTTGTTGAGGAAGGTGCGGCCGCGCATGAAATTTAACGATTTCACTTTGATGCGCGAGCGGATCAGGTCCTGCGTGGCGGCGCGGCCCCAGTCGCCGGCCTCGTCGTCGCTCTTGTTCAAGACGTCGAGGTTGTCTTCCAGCGCGCCCATCCACGGCGTCATTTTTTCTTCCTCGGTGCCTGGCAGAAAGCCGATGTCCTCGCCGACCGGAACGGTGACGCGGGTCATGATGATCTCGGAGTAGATTTTCTTGTCGAGCACCTGCGCGAGGCCCGAAGCCAGGGTGAGCAGGGTCTTGCCGGTGCCGGCCTGGCCCAGCAGGGTGACGAAATCGATCTCCGGGTCCATCAGCACGTTGAGCGCGAAATTCTGCTCGCGGTTGCGCGCGGTGATGCCCCACACGTTGTTCTTGTGGTGGGTGTAGTCCTTCACCGTGACCAGCTCGGCCTGCTTGCCCTCGACCTTGAGCACCTTGGCGTAGAGCGGGTTGGGGCCTTCCTGGTAGACGAACTCGTTGGGCAGCAGATTGGGAACGAGCGGCCCCTTGAGGCGGTAGTGGGTAAAGCCGTTGGCCTGCCAGGATTCCATGCCCTTGCCGTGCGTGTCCCAGAAGTCCGCAGGCAGTTCGCGCAGGCCGGCGTAGAGGAGGTCGGTGTCTTCCAGCACCTTGTCGTTGAAGTAGTCCTCGGCGGGCAGGCCCAGCGCGCGCGCCTTGATGCGCATGTTGATGTCCTTGGACACCAGGATGACCTGCCGCTTGGGATAGTGGCGCGACAGGAACAGCACCACGCCGAGAATCTGGTTGTCGACCTTGCTGGTGGGCAGGTTCACCGGGATGTCGCCGGAAATCGCCTGGGTCTGCAGGAACAGCTTGCCGGTGGCGGCGTTGTGGCTGTGTGGCGCGAGCGGCACGCCTTCCTCGATGCTGTCGAGCTTGCTGACGATTTCGTCGAGGAAGCGGCTGGCCTGGCGCGCGTTGCGCGAGACTTCGTTCATGCCTTTCTTGTGCTGGTCCAGCTCTTCCAGCGTGGCGATCGGCACGTAGACGTCGTGTTCTTCGAAGCGGAACAGGCTGGTGGGGTCGTGCATCAGCACGTTGGTGTCGAGGACGAAGAGCTTGGGTTGAGCAGCGGCTTTTCTCGGCATGGCGGCGGGGCACCGGTGAGTGGACGATGGCTGCATCCTACTCCATCGATATGGCGACGTGTCCAGCGAAAAAATTGCAGCGACGGGGCCGGCCGAACCCGAAAAACTGCCGCGCTTTGTCAGTAGAATGGACCGCTTCCCCGCACGGTTCGACACACACAGGATGAGGCTGCCCAAGGTCGTCGGGATGTGGCTGGTTTGCCTTGCGACGTCCGTCGCACAGGCCCAGACCAGCGCGCGCATCGTGTTGCAGGATTCGCCGCTGGCCGGCTTCCAGTACCACGCGGGCAAGACCGTGTGGCCGCAGCTGCGCGTGGGCGATGTGCTCACGCTGACGCGCGAACCCGACAACCCCTTCGATCCGCGCGCGGTGCGGGTGGACTGGCACGGCCAAAAACTTGGCTACGTGCCGCGCCGCGAGAATGCCGACGTGGCGCGTCTGCTCGACAACGGCCAGCCGCTCGCTGCGCGCATCTCGCGCCTGGCGGAAGGGCGCGATCCCTGGTCGCGCGTGCGCTTCGAAATCGTGTTGCCGGTGGCGAAGGAGGGCGGGCAATGAAGGCGTTGCTGGCGTGGCTGGTCCTGCTGGGCGCGTCGTTGATCGCCTCGGGATCGCCAGCGGCCGGGCTGCCGCTGGAAAAGCTCCGCCTGCCGCCCGGGTTTCAGGTCGAACTCTTCGCCCGCGTGCCCAACGCCCGGCAAATGGCGCTGGGCAAGTCGCATCTCTTCGTCGGCAGCCGGGCCGCAGGCAAGGTTTACGCCGTGCCGCTGGCGGGGCCGACGAGGCCGGTGGTGGTGGCGGCGGGCCTGAACATGCCGGTGGGCGTGGCCGTGCGCGGTGGCGATCTCTACGTGTCGGCGGTGAGCCGCATCCTCCGGCTGCGCGACATCGAGGCGCGCATCGCGCGTCCGCCGCGCCCTGAAGTCGTCACCGCAGCGTACCCGGGGGATCTCCACCACGGCTGGAAATTCATCGCCTTCGGCCCCGACGGCCGGCTCTACGTACCGGTGGGCGCGCCCTGCAACATTTGCGAGCCCGACCCCGACCGCTATGCCACGATCACCGCGCTCGACCTGCGCACGAAGCGGATCGAGGTCGTCGCGCGCGGCGTGCGCAACACGGTCGGCTTCGACTGGCAGCCCGGCACCCGCGAACTCTGGTTCACCGACAACGGCCGCGACTGGATGGGCGACGACGCCCCGCCCGACGAGCTCAACCGCCTGACGCAGCCGGGGCAGCACTTCGGCTATCCCTATTGCCACGGCGGCACCCTCGCCGACCCGGAATTCGGCGGCAAACGGCGCTGTGCCGAGTTCGTGCCGCCGGTGCAGAACCTGGGCGCGCACGTGGCGGCGCTCGGCATGCGTTTTTATGCCGGCACGGCCTTTCCGCCGCGCTACCGGGGCGCGGTATTCATCGCCGAACACGGCTCGTGGAACCGCAGCAGCAAATCCGGCTACCGCGTCAGCGTGGTGCGGCTCGATGGCGGGCGGGCCATTGCCTACGAGCCCTTCGTCACCGGCTGGCTGGAAAACGAGTCCGCCTGGGGGCGCCCCGCCGACGTGCTGGTGCTGCCCGACGGCAGCCTGTTGATCTCCGACGACCTTGCCGGTGCGATTTACCGCGTGCGTTACGGCGACAGCCGGTAAAATCCCCGTTCTCATGAAACTGCTCGTCCTCGATACCTCGACCGAATGGTGCTCGGCTGCGCTGTGGCTGGACGGCGCCGTGCGCGCGCGCCGCGAACTCGCGGAGCAGCGCCACAGTTCCCTGCTGCTGCCGATGGTCGACAGCCTGCTGAAGGAGGCCGGCCTGTCGCTGCGGAATCTCGACGGCATCGGCTACGGTGCCGGGCCGGGTTCGTTCACCGGCCTGCGGATCGCCTGTGCGGTCACGCAGGGGCTGGCGCTGGGCGCCGGCCTGCCGGTGGCCGGCGTGTCCACGCTGGAATCGCTGGCGGCACAGACCGGCGCCGAACGCGTGCTGACCCTGCTCGACGCGCGCATGGCCGAGGTCTACTGGGCCGCTTACGAACGCGAGGGCGATGACTGGCGTGCGCTCATCGCGCCGCGGCTGGCGCTGCCAGAATCGGTGTTCGTGCCCGACGGCAGCGGCTGGGTGGGGGCGGGCAATGGGTTTGCCGTGGTGGGCGCAGACGTGCAAGCGGCGATGGCCGCGAAGCTCGCCCGCCTCGATCAGACCCTCATGCCGGACGCCGCCGCCATGGCGCCGCTGGCCGCACGCGCTTTCGCGCGCGGGGAGGGGAGCGATGCGGCCGATGCCGCGCCGGTCTACCTGCGCGACAAGGTGGCGCTCACGGTGGAAGAGCGGCGTCTGAGGAAAACGGCGTGAGCGCGCTGTTCGAGGTGCGTCACCGCCTGCGGCCGATGGCCGAGGCGGACCTGGCGCGCATCCATCGCATCGAGCTGGCGAGCTACGACTATCCCTGGAGCCTGGGCAATTTCGCCGACTCGCTGCGTGCCGGCTACAGCATGTGGGTGCGCGAAGCCGAAGGCGAGGTGATCGGCTACTACGCGATGATGGCGGCGGCGGGCGAGGCGCACCTGCTCAATCTCACCATCGCGCCGCTGTGGCGCCGTCACGGCCTGGGGCGCGACCTGCTCGAGCATTGCCTGGCCTGCGCGCGCGACCACCGGGCCGACAGCCTGTTTCTCGAGGTGCGCGCGTCGAACGCGGCCGCCATCGCGCTCTACCGCAGCAGCGGCTTCGTCGACCTCGCCGTTCGGCGTGCCTACTATCCTGCGCGCGATGGACGCGAGGACGCGCTCATCATGAAGAAAGACCTCGCATGCTGAGCCGCGACGACGTCTTCGAGGAGCTCGGCATCGGTCCGGTCTGGCGCCTGCGCGAAGCGGCTCCCGCCACCCCGCCCGCCACGCAGGATTCTTCGTTCGCCACCTGGGAACAGCTCGCCGACGCCGTCGCCCATTGCAGCCGCTGCAAGCTCGCCGCGACACGCACCCAGGGCGTGCTCGGCGTGGGCGACCGCACTGCCGACTGGCTGTTCATCGGCGAGGCGCCCGGCGCCGACGAAGACCGGGTCGGCGAACCTTTCGTCGGCCAGGCCGGCAGGCTGCTCGACGCGATGCTTGCCGCCATCGATCTCAAGCGCGGCCAAAACGTCTACATCGCCAACGTGCTGAAGTCGCGCCCACCCGGAAACCGCAATCCCGAACCCGACGAGGTCGCTGCCTGCCGGCCGTATCTCATGGCGCAGATCGACCTGATCCGGCCGAAACTCATCGTCGCGCTCGGGCGTTTTGCCGCGCAGAGCCTGCTGGACACAGACGAGGCCATCGGCCGCCTGCGCGGCCGTGTGCACCGCTTCCGGGACGTGCCGCTGGTGGTGACCTATCACCCGGCGTATCTGCTGCGCAACCTGCCCGACAAGGCGCGTGCCTGGGAAGACCTGTGCCTGGCGCGGCGGACGATGCGGGAAGCATGAAATCTTTTCTTGTCCGCGAAGGACGCGAAGAATCGCGAAGCAAATCTGAAATGCCACATGACTTTACTTCGCGCTCCTTCGCGGATCGCTTTTTTGTTTTTGGAACTTTTGGTTGATGAAACTTTTACATTCCGCCCTGCGCTTTCGCGTCAACTACTTTTCCGATCTGGGTCGCCATCAGGTCGTGGTGTGGATGCCGGGCGACACGCCACCGGTCGACGCACAGATGGACGTGGGGCCGAAGATCGAACACGAGGTGCCGGTCGAGGTGTTCCGCAGCGACATCGCGCCGCTGAAGCAGGGGCGTTTCTATCCGTCGCAACTGCTGCACGCCGACGACGCGCCGGGGCCGATGTTCCGCGTGAAGCAGATCAACGGCGAACACTTCGTCGCCAATTTCAGCCATCCGCTGCAGGACCGCATTTTCAGCATCGACAGCGGGAAAAGCGACATTTCCACCGAGCCCGTCGGCCGGGTGACGCAACTCCTCGAATGGAGCGGCATGGAAACGCAGTATCAGACCCCGACCGATTTCGAATCGGCGGATGCCTATGCGCGCGAAGACGAAACCCCGGACGCCGCGTTCTACGCGCAGCCACGCAAGGTGACACACGTGGATGCCGTGTGCGCGCGCCGTATCCAGGCGCTCTACCGCACCGTGCTACCCGAGAACGCGCGTGTGCTCGACCTGATGGCGGGCTGGCGCTCGCATCTTCCGGACACGGTGCAGTCCGCCGTCGGACTCGGCATGAATGCCGAGGAACTCGCCGACAACCCGCAGCTTGCGGAACGCGTCGTCCACGATCTCAACGCCGACCCCAGGCTGCCGTTTGTCGACGCCAGTTTCGACGCCGTGGTGTGTACCGTTTCCTTCGAATATCTGACGCAGCCGCGCGCGATCGTCGACGAGGTCCGCCGCGTGCTGAAACCGGGCGGCATGTTTGTCGTGACGCTGTCACACCGCTATTTTCCGCCCAAGGTCATCCGGCTGTGGACCCAGCTGCACCCGATGGAGCGCATGGCCTGGGTCGGCACGCTCATCAAGGGCGCAGGCTTCAAAAAGGTGGAGACCTACGTCGAGCGCGGCCTCAAGCGGCCGAAAGACGACCGCTACGCCGACCGGCTGACGGAATCCGATCCCCTGTTTGCAACCTGGGGCGTGGCGCCCTGAGCTGGCCGGGTGCGGATCGGCCTCATTTCCGACACGCACGGCCTGCTGCGGCCGGAAGCGCTCGCGGCGCTGGCGGGCTGCGACCACATCATCCATGCCGGCGACATCGGCTCCCGCTCGGGCAAGTCCAACGGGGTGCTGGAAGCGCTGGCCGCCCTGGCGCCGCTGACCGTGGTGCGGGGCAACAACGACCGCGCCGACTGGGCGCACGCCATTCCGTATACGGCCGATCTTGAATTCGCCGGGGTGCGCATCCACGTTCTGCACATTCTCGGCGAACTGGCCGTCGATCCGCGGGCGGCGGGCGTGCGGGTCGTGGTATCCGGGCATTCGCACAAGCCCTGCCTGGAAACCCGGGACGGCATCCTCTACGTCAATCCCGGCAGTGCCGGGCCGCGCCGTTTCAAACTGCCGGTGACGGTGGCGCGCCTGAACGTTGCGGCCGGTCGTGCAGCGGCGGAGCTGATCACGCTTTTGGAGTAAGGTTGGGGTTCAATTTTTGAGGAGCACATCATGCTGAAATGGCTGTGGGTTTCGTTTCTGGCGCTGACCCTGTCGGGGTGCGGCTACAACACGCTTCAGTCCACCGACGAAGACATCAAGGCGAGCTGGGCCGAGGTGCTTAACCAGTACCAGCGACGCGCCGATCTCGTGCCCAACCTCGTCAACGTGGTGAAGGGCTACGCCGCGCACGAGAAGGACGTGTTCACCGCGGTGACCGAGGCGCGCGCGAAGGTCGGCGCGATCCAGGCGACGCCCGAGCTGGTCAACGACGAAGCCGCGTTCCAGAAGTTCGTCGCCGCGCAGGGCGAGCTCACCAGCGCGATCTCGCGCCTGCTGCTGGTGGCCGAGAACTACCCGCAACTCAAGGCCGACGGCCTGTTCCGCGACTTGCAGGCGCAGCTCGAGGGCACCGAGAACCGCATCACCGTGGCGCGCAATCGCTACATCCAGGCGGTGAAGACCTACAACGTGACGGTGCGCTCCTTCCCCTCCAACCTTACCGCGATGCTGTTCGGCTACAAGGTGAAACCCAGCTTCACGGTAGAGAACGAAAAGGCCATTTCCGTGCCGCCCAAGGTCGATTTCGGCAGCCCGGCCGCCCCTGCCCCCGCCAGATAAGACCGACAGCGATGCGGCTCTGGCGGACGCGGGCGGTGTTGGGCCTGTGGCTGGCGCTGTGTGCTGCGCTGGTCTGGGCGCAGGTCGCGGTGCCGGAGCTGACGCGGCGCGTCACCGACCTGACCGGCACGCTCACGGCGGCGCAGACCGATGCGCTGGAGGCGCGGCTGGCGCAGTTCGAGGCACAGAAGGGCAGCCAGATCGCGGTGCTGATCGTGCCGACCACGGCGCCCGAGGACATCGCGCAGTTCGGCATCCGCGTCGCCGACGCGTGGAAGATTGGCCGGCAGAAAATTGACGACGGCGTCATTCTCATCGTGGCGAAGCAGGACCGCGCCCTGCGCATCGAGGTCGGCTACGGGCTGGAAGGCGCGATTCCCGACGCGGTCGCCAAACGGGTGGTCGCCGAGACGATCGCGCCGCGTTTCAAGGCGGGCGATTTCTACGGCGGGATCGACGCTGGCGTGACGCAGCTGATGAAGCTGATCGAGGGCGAGGCGCTGCCGCCGCCCACCGATTCGCGCGCTCGCGAGCCGGACGAGGCGAGCTTCGTGCTGCTGGTGATGGGCGGGATCGTGGCCGGCGCCCTCCTGTCCGTATTCTTGGGCCGCCCGGCCGCTGCCGGCGTGGCGGCCGTGGGCAGCGGCGCGCTGGGCGCGCTACTGATCGGCTTGTCGCCGCTCCTGTTGTTGGTCGCGCTGTTCGTGTTCGCCGCTGTGGCCGGCGGCTTTCGCGGTGGCGGCTGGTCGAGCGGCGG
>JAIWOS010000180.1 GCA_020217265.1 Thiobacillus sp.
CGAGCGCGTCGAGCGCGGCGGCGGCGAACGGCGGCGTGCCGGCGAAGACGAGCCGCACGTCAGAGCGACGCGCGGGTGGGCGCGGGGTCGGGGCGGTGTTCGCGCGCCTGCTTGGCGAGCTTGGTCTTGATGCGGGTGCGCTTGAGGCCCGAGAGGTAGTCGACGAAGACCTTGCCGGCCAGATGATCCATTTCGTGCTGGATGCAGATCGCCAGCAGGCCGTCGGCGTCGAGTTCAAAGGGGTTGCCGTCGCGGTCGAGCGCGCGCACGGTCACGCGCTCGGCACGGGTAACCTTGTCGTAGATGCCGGGCACGGAGAGGCAGCCTTCCTCGCCTTCGACCTGGCCGCTTTTCGCGGTCAGCTCGGGGTTGATGAACACGCGCAGCTCATTGCGTGCCTCGGAAATGTCGATGACGATGACGCGCTCGTGCACGTTGACCTGGGTGGCCGCGAGCCCGATGCCGTTGGCGGCGTACATGGTTTCGGCCATGTCGTCGATCAGTTTGCGAATGCGCGCGTCGACCGCCTGCACCGGCTTGGCAACGGTGTGGAGACGCGCGTCGGGGTAATGCAAAATGTCGAGTCTGGCCATGAAAAAATCTTTACGAATGAAAAGGCTGGGCGCACACTTTGATGCAAAATCTGCTGACGTGCCGCGACAACACTAAATTAATGGCGGCGAATCGCCGTAAATCAAGCGCACAGTATATTTTCAACACGAAATTAGACAAGGTCTAAATGGAGGGTTCCCCCGTGCGTCAACTCGTCGTTTCACTCGCCCTGATGCTGGCCGCTCCGGTCTTCGCCGACACGCTCAAACTGCAGGACAACGCGCCCGACAAATACGTCGTGGTGAAGGGCGACACGCTGTGGGACATCTCCGGCAAGTTTCTCAAGGATCCCTGGCGCTGGCCGCAGATCTGGAAGCTCAACCGCGACGAGATCAAGAATCCGCACTGGATCTATCCCGGCGACCTGATCGTGCTCGACAGAAGCGGCAAGGAGCCGAAACTGTCGCTGGTCAAGGGCAGCAAGAATGGCATGGTCACGGTCAGGCTCACACCCGGCGTGCGCGCAAGCAGCATCGGCGACGAGGCCATCCCCGCCATCCCGATCAAGGCGATCCATCCCTTCCTGTCGCAGCCGCGCGTGGTCGCCAAGGGCGCGATGGACGGCGCGCCGTTCATCCTCGGCACCAACGCCGAGCGCGTGGTGTTGGGCGCCGGCGACGACGCCTTCGCCACCGGCGGGCCGGCGGGCGTGACGCGCTGGAACGTGCTGCGCCCCGGCAAGACGCTGAAAGACCCGGAAACCGGCGAAGTGCTCGGCTACGAAGTCGAATACCTGGGCGACGCCCGCACGCTGACCGAAGGCGCGCCGCAGAAGATCCGCATCACCCAGTCGGCGCAGGAAATCCTGCCCAAGGACAAGCTGGTCGCCGCCGACAGCAGCGCCACCTTCGAATACCTGCCGCACGCCCCCGAAGCGAAGATCAACGCCCGCATCATTTCCGCCTACGGCGCGTTATCGGACAGCGGCCGCTACCAGACCGTGGTGCTCAACCGCGGCAGCCGCGACGGCCTCGAACCCGGCCACGTGCTGGCGATCTACCGCGAAGGCCTGGCGGTGAAGCTCAGCCGCGATGAAAAAGACCGCATGGCCTGGGTCAACGAAAAGTCCGCCGGCGTGCCAGGCGGCGGTGCCTGGCTCTACAACGACGTGCGCTGCCTGAAGGAAAATGGCAAGGTCACCTACGACCAGGTCGCCGACGTGCGCAACAGTTTCCGCAACACCTGCCTGTCGGCCCGCGACGATGACAGCGTGAAGCTGCCGGACGCACGCAGCGGCCTCATGATGGTCTACCGCGTCTACGACCGCGTGGCCTACGCGCTCATCATGGAGTCCGACGGCCCGGTCTACCTGCTCGACACCGCGCGCAATCCTTGAGCGGCGCGCCCGACACCGACGTCTGGCTGCGGCTCTCGCTCACGCCGGGCGTTGGCAATGCCAGCCTGCTGCGGCTCCTGACGGCCTTCGGTTCTCCGGAGGCCGTTTTGTCGTCGGGGCGCGGCGCGCTCGCCCAGCACCTGTCCTCTGCCCAGATCGATGCGCTGAAGGCGGGCCCGGACGCCGTCGAGTTCGACGCCGCGCGCGCCTGGCTCGGCCAGCCCGGCAACCACCTGGTGACGCTGGCCGACCCCGACTACCCGAAGCCGCTGCTGGAAATCGCCGATCCGCCCGCCCTGCTCTACGGCAAGGGGCGGCGCGAGCTGCTCGGCGCGCCCGGTTTGGGCATCGTCGGCAGCCGCAACGCCACCCCGCAGGGCCTGCGCGACGCCGAGGCCTTTGCCCAGGCCCTGTCGGACGCCGGGCTCACGATCGTCTCTGGGCTCGCACTCGGCATCGACGCGGCGGCACATCGCGGCGGGCTGGCCGGCGCGGGTGCGAGCATCGCCATCGTCGGCACCGGGCTCGACCGCGTCTACCCCGCGCGCAACAAGGCGCTGGCGCACCAGCTCGCCGAACGCGGCTTGATCGTGTCGGAATTCCCGCTCGGCACGGCGCCGCTGCCCGGCCATTTTCCGCGCCGCAACCGCATCATCAGCGGGCTTTCGCGCGGCGTGCTGGTGGTCGAGGCAGCGCCCGACAGCGGCTCGCTCATCACCGCGCGCGTCGCCGCCGAACAGGGGCGCGAAGTGTTCGCGATTCCCGGCTCGATCCATTCGCCGCTGGCGCGCGGCTGCCATGCGCTCATCAAGCAAGGCGCCAAGCTGGTCGAATCGGCCGCCGACATACTCGACGAACTCGCCTGGACGACCCGGCTCGCGCCGCCACAGCTTGCGGATGCGAGCGCACACTCACCTGCCGACCCCGTGCTGGAGGCACTCGATGGCGCCCCGACGACACTCGACACGCTGGTACAACGCACCGGGTTGACGCTCGATACGCTTTCGGCGAAGCTGTTGACGCTTGAACTGGAAGGGCACATCGCTTCCTTGCCCGGCGGGCGTTACCAAAAACTCCACTGAATCACGCTCGACACACTATGCTCGACATTCTGGTTTACCTCTACGAAAGCTTCCGCATGGCGGAGCTGGCGCCTGATCGCGACGCGCTGGAAAAGCGCCTGTTCGCCGCCGGCTTCGAGGAAGCCGACATCAACACCGCGCTCGACTGGGTGGCCCATCTGACCGACAGCGCCACCCATCCGGCGCTGGCGCAGGCACATCACCGCCACTACGCGGCCGAGGAAATCGAGCGCCTGAACGCGGCCTGCCGCGACGAGCTGGCCTGGCTGGAATCGGCCGAAATCCTCGATCCCGAGTCGCGCGAGTGGGTGATTTCGGGCCTGATGGCGCTGGCGGGCGAAGACATCGAGCCCGAGCACGTGCGCTGGATGACGCTGATCGTGCTGTGGAGCCGCGGCGTGATCGAGCATTTCACGCATCTGGAAGACATGCTGCTGAACCACGAGCCGGGGCGTCTGCACTAATCCCCATGTCCAAGCTCGTCATCGTCGAATCGCCGTCCAAGTCCAAGTCGCTGAAGAAGTACCTCGGCGCCGACTACGACATCCTCGCCAGCTACGGCCACGTGCGCGACCTCGAGCCGAAAACCGGCGCGGTCGACACCGAAACCTTCGCGATGAAGTACCAGATCATCGAGCGTAACGCCAAGCACGTCGACGCCATCGTCAAGGCGGCAAAAAAAGCCGACGAGGTGCTGCTCGCCACCGATCCGGACCGCGAAGGCGAAGCGATTTCCTGGCACATCAGCGAAATCCTCAAGGAAAAGAAGGTCAAGACGCCGATGAAGCGCGTGGCCTTCTACGAGATCACCGAATCGGCGATCCAGGACGCGGTGCGCCATCCGCGCGAGATCGCGGCCGATCTGGTCGACGCGCAGCAGGCGCGGCGCGCGCTCGACTACCTGGTCGGCTTCAACCTGTCGCCGCTGCTGTGGAAAAAGATCAGCCCGGGGCTGTCCGCCGGCCGCGTGCAGTCGCCGGCGCTCAGGATGATCGTCGAGCGCGAGGAGGAGATCGAAGCCTTCGTGCCGCGCGAATACTGGTCGCTGCATCTCGACACGCACAAGGGCAGCCAGGCGTTCACCGCCAAGCTCACGCACTTCCGCGGCGAAAAGCTCGAACAGTTCACGGTCGAGCACGAGGCGCGCAGCAAGGAATGGCTGGCGACGCTGGAGGGCGCTGCTCCCAATGGTTCCGCCCCGGGGGGCGGAACGGCGGCAACGGTGATGCGCATCGAGAAGAAGCGCCGCTCGCGCAGCCCGGGCGCGCCCTTCACCACCTCGACGCTGCAGCAGGCGGGCGTGCGCCAGCTCGGCATGACGACCGACCGCGTGATGCGCACCGCGCAGCAGCTCTACGAAGGCATCGACCTCGGCGAAGGCCCGGTCGGCCTCATCACCTACATGCGGACCGACTCGGTGAACCTGGCGCAGGAGGCCATCACCGACATCCGCAAGTACATCGGCGCGCAGTTCGACCGCGACTACCTGCCGCCTTCGGCGATCGCCTACAAGGCCAAGACCAAGAACGCGCAGGAAGCGCACGAGGCGGTGCGGCCCACGTCGGTGGCGCGTACGCCCGAGGCAGTGAAGCCCTTCCTCACCCACGACCAGGCGCGCCTCTACGAGCTGATCTGGAAGCGCACCGTCGCCTGCCAGATGACACCGGCGCAGTTCGACACCGTCGCCGCCGACATCACGGTGGGCGAGGGCACCTTCCGCGCCACCGGCCAGACGCTCGCCTTCGCCGGCTTTCTGGCGGTATACCAGGACGACGAGGACGAGGAAGAATCCAGGCTCCCCGCGCTCGTCGAGGGCGAAACGCTGCCGGTCGACCGGCTCTACGGCGAACAGCACTTCACCCAGCCGCCGCCGCGCTACACCGAGGCGAGCCTCGTCAAGGCGCTCGAGGAATACGGCATCGGCCGCCCCTCCACCTACGCCAGCATCATTTCCACCCTGCAGGACCGCGAATACGTGGTGCTGGAGAAAAAACGCTTCCAGCCCACCGACGTCGGCCGGCTGGTGAACTGCTTCCTCACCCGGCACTTCACCCACTACGTCGATTACGACTTCACCGCCAAGCTCGAAGACAAGCTCGACGACGTTTCCAACGGCAAGCGCCAGTGGTCGCGCCTGTTGGGCGAATTCTGGAAGGAATTCGACAGCGAGCTGAAAGCCAAGCAGGACGTCGAGCGTGGCTGCCCCATTCTGGAAGCCTGCCCCAAGTGCGGCAAGCCGCTCTTCATGCAGGCTTCCAAGCGCGGGCTTTTCATCGGCTGCTCGGGCTACCCGGCGTGCGACTACACCCGCCCGTTGCATGCCGCCACCGCCGAAGGCGACAACATCCTCGGCAAGGACCCCGCCACCGGGCTGGAGGTGAAACTGCTGTCCGGCCGCTTCGGCCCCTACGTGCAGCTGGGCGACATGCCCGAGGACAAGAAGGCGCCCAAGCCGCGCCGCGCCTCCTGGCCCAAGGACATCCCGCTGGAAAACGCCACGCTCGAACTCGCGCTGAAATTCCTCTCGCTGCCGCGCGAAGTCGGCCACCATCCGGTCACGGGGCTTCCCATCGTCGCCAACAACGGCCGCTTCGGGCCCTATCTGCTGCACGACGGCAAGTTCAAGTCGATTCCCAAGACCGACAGCGTCTATGACATCACGCTCGAACGTGCGCTCGAGGTGCTGGCGATGGAACGCGCCCCGCGCGGCGCCGATTCCGCCGCCTCGGTGCTGAAGTCCCTGGGCCCGCACCCCGATGACGGCAAGGACATCACCGTGCGCAGCGGCCGCTACGGCCCGTACGTGAAACACGGCAGCACCAACGCCACCCTGCCCAAGGACATCACGCCCGAAGACATCACCCTGCAGGAGGCGCTCGACCTGATCGCCGCCCGCGTGGCCAAAGGGCCGGCCAAGAAGCCGGCAAAGAAGGCCGCGGCCAAGCCGGCGGCAGAGAAGAAAGCCCCGAAGAAGGCCGCCGAACCCGCCGAGAAAAAACCCGCGGCGAAAAAACCGGCGACGAAGAAAGCGACCGCTACCAAAAAGGCAGCCAGCCCCAAGGCGACGACCAAAAAGCCTGCCGCCAAGAAAACCGCGGAATGAGCGCGCCGTTGCTCCTCATGGTCAGCGCCTTCATCGGCACGGCCAATTTCAGGAAGCTCTACCAGGAACTCGGCTACCACGTCGTCGCCGAATGGTCCGAGCGCAAGGCCATCGCGCTCGTCCGCAAGACCCCGCCCGCCGTCATCGTCGCCGACTTCTTCCACCAGACCGACTTCCGCGACCGCCTGTCCAACCTCGAATCCCTGCTCGCCACCGCGCAGGCCTCATCCGCCACGAAAATCCTCGTCTTCTACGAACCCGCCCACCAGGCGGCGCTCGACAAGGTGGCCGCGCGGCTCAGGATCGACGCGGCACTGGTCATGCCGGTGGACGAAGGCAAGTTGCGCAGCGTGCTGGAGAACTGGCGACCCGACACCCCGGACTGAGTTTTACCGGACGGCATCCGTCACGGCATGCGGTCAACGTGGCCGAACGGCCCGACATGCAGCGGCAGGCCCTGTGATTCGCACCAGCGCGCCAACTGGTCGCGAATCGATGCCCAGTAAGGTTTCGCCCAGGCCGGTGCCTCGCTTTGCCATGTCTCTTCGGTCGGAAAGTCCACCGACGGAACGCCCATCGGCATGCCCAGGATGAACCCCCCTTGCTCGCAGGTGCAGACGAGTGCTTCTTTCCACCGGGGCTGGAACTGCATCCTGGGTCCGCTCATGTCGCCACACCCCTGCTCTACCGCACATCGGCCAGGTGCGCGTGCAGCTCCACCACCCGCACCTTGCGCTCCAGATGCTTCACCAGCAGTTTGTAGGTATCGCGGTCGAACGATGGTGCGCCGGGCTTTTCCAGTATCGCCGCCAACTGCGCCGCGTCGTGTGCGGTGCCCAGGTAGCACCAGTTGTGCACCACATGAATATCCTCGCGTTCGCTCACGTCGTCGCGTTCGACGATGCCGATCGCGCCCGGGTAAGGCCAGGTCTTGAGCCGGAGCCGGGCCAGCGCCGCCATCAGGCGCGCACTGTGCAGGCCGATCGCCTCCTTGCCCACGCACGCGCCCTTGCATTGCTGCAACTGAAAGCCAAAGCACGGCCGGCCCGCGCCGCTGGTTTTCTCCAGCCCCAGCGTGGCAAGACAGAGCCGATGGGCTTCGGCGATTTTCTTCAGTGCCTGCGTCGCCTCGCGCTTGCTGGTGAACAAGCCGAAGCAGTCGCGACCCTGCGCGAGATCGAGATCCTCGCCGCACGCCAACCGCGGGCGGAACTCGCCCGGCGCGCGTTCATCGAGCTGCCAGGTACACAGTTCGCTCGCGCGCCGCAGCGCGCGGTTGTGCACCGGCTGGCGCGACTTGATCAGCCACGATTCGAGCAGCAGCGCGCCGAGTTCGCCCACCGTTTCCCGCCACTCGATGCGGCGAACCTGCTGGCTGATGCGCAGTTCGCGGAACGCGCGCGTATCGGCCTGGAAATGCGACAGCACGCGCTGCCGCAGATTCACGCTCTTGCCCACGTAAAGCAGCACGTCGTTCTCGCCATAGAAAAGATACACCCCCGGCAGGTCGGGCAGGTCGTCGAGCACGCCCGCGTCGAGATGCGGCGGCAGCGACGGCCGCACGAACTGCTGACGCACCGCCTCGGCGAGCGCGTCCGGTCCCGGCTCGGTTTCCAGCTTTTGCCAGAACTGCCGGATCAGCTCCGCATCCGCCAGTGCACGGTGGCGGTCATCCGCCGCGAGCCCATGGCGCTCGATCAGGCTGTCCAGACTGTGCTTGTGGAAGTGCGGAAACAGCGCCCGCGACAGCTTCACCGTGCACACCACGTCGGCCTGGAAACGCAGCCCGATGCGCTTGAATTCGTTCTTGAGAAACCCGTAATCGAAGCGCGCGTTGTGCGCCACGAAGAGACATCCCGCCAGCCGGGCCTGCACCGCGTCCGCCAGCGCCCCGAAGCCCGGCGCGTCGGCCACCATCTCCTGCGTGATGCCGGTCAGCGTCTGGATGAAGGGCGGAATGCGGCAGCCCGGGTTGACCAGCGTGCTCCAGCGCGACACCTCGCCATTCTCGACCCGCACGATGCCGATTTCGGTGATGCGGTCGTGGACGGGGTTTGCCCCGGTGGTTTCGAGGTCGACGAAGGCGAGGCGTTGGGAAGACATGTTGCGTTTACCGGTTCACGCATGAAGCCCGCCCGTCTACATACAACCTGACTTCACACGTCGAGGTTGCGCACCCCCAGCGCATTCGTCTCGATGAAGTTGCGCCGCGGTTCGACTTCGTCGCCCATGAGCGTGGTGAAGATCTGGTCGGAGGCGATGGCGTCTTCGATCTGCACTTTCATGAGCCGGCGCACCTTGGGGTCCATGGTGGTTTCCCACAGCTGCTCGGGGTTCATTTCGCCCAGGCCCTTGTAGCGCTGGATGCTCATGCCGCGCTTCACTTCATTCAGGAACCAGTCCATGGCTTCGCGGAAGCTGGCGACCGGGGCTTCCTTCTCGCCACGCTTGGCGCGCGCGCCGGGGCCGATGAGGTCGCGCAGCAGGTCGCCGACCTTGACGAGCTGGCTGTAGTCGCCGGAATCGAGGAGGTCGGCGTCGAGGAAGCTGACGTGGGCGTTGCCGTGGGCGTGGCGCACGATCTTGAGGCGGTGGCTGTCGGTTTCGGCGAGGTATTCGGCGGTGACGTCGAACTTGCCGGCGTCGAGCGCGGCTCCGAGGCTGGCTTCCGCCATCATGGCGGCTCCGCTGTCGGCGAGCGACAGGCGCGGGATTTTCATGAGCGCCTGCAGGACGTCGTCGGGCAAGAGCCGCGCGAGGCGTTCGCACACGGCTTCGGCGAAGAAGTATTCGCGCGCCAGCGCTTCGAGGGCATCGCCGGCGAGGGGCATCGCGCCTTCCATGGGCGTGAGTTCGGCGTCTTTCATGGCTTCGGCCATGAGGTGTTCTTTCAGCGCGTGTTCGTCCTTGATGTAGCGCTCGCTGCGGCCGTGCTTGACCTTGTAGAGCGGCGGCTGGGCGATGTAGATGTGGCCGCGCTCGACGAGTTCGGGCATCTGCCGGTAGAAGAAGGTGAGCAAGAGCGTCCGGATGTGTGCGCCGTCGACGTCGGCGTCGGTCATGATGATGATGCGGTGGTAGCGCAGCTTCTCGGGGTTGTAGTCGTCCTTGCCGATGCTGGTGCCGAGCGCGGTGATGAGCGTGGCGATTTCCTGGCTGCCGATGACCTTGTCGAAGCGCGCTCTTTCCACATTCAGAATCTTGCCCTTCAAGGGCAGGATCGCCTGGAACTTGCGGTCACGCCCCTGTTTGGCGGAGCCGCCGGCCGAATCGCCCTCGACCAGATACAGTTCGGAGAGCGCGGGGTCTTTTTCCTGGCAGTCGGCGAGCTTGCCGGGCAGGCCCAGGCCGTCCATCACGCCCTTGCGGCGGGTGATTTCGCGGGCCTTGCGCGCAGCTTCGCGGGCGCGGGCAGCCTCGATGATCTTGCCGCACAGAAGCTTGGCGTCGTTGGGATTCTCGAGCAGGAAGTCGGCGAGTTTCTGGCCGACGATTTCCTGCACCACGGGCTGCACTTCGCTGGAGACGAGCTTGTCCTTGGTCTGGCTGGAGAACTTGGGCTCGGGCACTTTCACCGACAGCACGCACGTCAATCCCTCGCGCATGTCGTCGCCGGTGGTTTCCACCTTGGCCTTCTTGGCGAGCTCGTTTTCCTCGATGTACTTGTTGAGCACGCGCGTCATTGCCATACGCAAGCCTGTGAGGTGGGTGCCGCCGTCGCGCTGCGGGATGTTGTTGGTAAAGCACTGCACCGATTCGGAGTAGCTGTCGTTCCATTGCATGGCGACTTCGACGGTCATGCCGTCCTTTTCGCCGACGGCGTGGAAGATCTTGGGATGCAGCACGCTCTTCACGCGGTTCATGTATTCGACGAAGCCCTTGACGCCGCCGGAGTGCGCGAAGTTTTCGCTCTTGCCGTCGCGCTGGTCGATGAGCTCGATCTTGACGCCGTTGTTGAGGAACGAGAGTTCGCGGATGCGCTTGGCGAGGATGTCGAAGTGGTACTCGACGGTGCCGAAGATTTCTTCGTCGGCGAGGAAGTGCACCTCGGTGCCGCGGTTCTGGGTGTCTCCCAGCACGTGCATGGGCGAGACTTCGACGCCGTTCTGCACTTCGATCACGCGATCGACAACCTTGCCCTGGTTGAAGGTGAGGCCGTATTTCTTGCCGTCGCGGCGCACGACGAGCTTGAGCCACTTCGACAGGCCGTTGACGCACGACACGCCGACGCCGTGCAGGCCGCCGGAGACCTTGTAGCTGTTCTGGTTGAACTTGCCGCCGGCGTGCAGCACGGTCATCACGATTTCGGCGGCGGAACGCTTGGGCTCGTGCTTGTCGTCGAACTTGATGCCGACCGGAATGCCGCGGCCGTTGTCGGAAATCGAAATGCTGTTGTCGGGGTGGATGATGACCTTGATGTCGTCGCAGTAGCCCGCGAGCGCCTCGTCGATGGCGTTGTCCAGTACCTCGAACACCATGTGGTGCAGGCCCGTGCCGTCGGAGGTGTCGCCGATGTACATGCCGGGACGCTTGCGGACGGCTTCCAGTCCTTCGAGCTGCTGGATGCTGTCTTCGTCGTAACCGCCGTTGGTGTTTTCGGGCTTGTCGCTCATGGGTGTCCTGACTGTGGTTGCGGGGGCGTGAAAGGCGCGGCGCGCGTCAAATGCGCATCGGCATGACGACGTACTTGAAGCCGGGCTCGCCTTCGCTGGTGAGCAGCATGCTGCTGTTGGCGTCGCCGAGCGACAGCGTGATGCTGTCGCTGCCGACGGCACCCAGGCCGTCGAGCAGGTAGGTGACGTTGAAGCCGACGTCGAGCGGCTCGCCCTGGTATTCGACCTCGATCTCGTCGGCGGCTTCTTCCTGTTCGTTGTTGTTGCAGACGATGCCGAGCGTGTTCTCGCTCATCACCAGGCGCACGCCGCGGAATTTTTCGTTGGACAGGATCGCCGCACGCTGCAATGCCTGGGTGACGAGCAGGCGATTGGCCTTGAGATGGCGCGGCTGGTTGACCGGAATGACGCGCTGGTAATCGGGAAACTTGCCATCGACCACCTTGGTGACGAGCTCGGTGCCCGGCAGGGTGATGGTGACCTGGTTGGCGCCGATGCGCAGTTCGACCGCGTCGTCGCTGTCGGCAAGCAGCTTGGCGAGTTCGAGCACGGTCTTCCTGGGGATGATCACCTCGCGCGCTTCGGCGGGGGTTTCAAGCGTGGTTTCGGCGTAGGCGAGGCGATGGCCGTCGGTGGCGACGACGCGCAGTGTGGTGCCGTCCAGCACGAGCAGCATGCCGTTGAGGTAGTAGCGGATGTCCTGGCTCGCCATGGCGAACTGCACCAGCTGCAGCAGGCGCTTGAGCGTTTTTTGCGGCAGGCGGATCGCTTCGCCGAGGCCAGCGCCGGTTTCCACGCGCGGAAAGTCGGCCGCGGGCAGGGTCTGCAGGGTAAAGCGCGACTTGCCAGCGCTGACCACGACCTGGCTGTCCTTGCTGTCGAGCTTGACCTGGGCGGCATCGGGCAGGGCGCGCACGATGTCGAACAGCTTGCGGGCGGCAAGGGTGATGGCGAAATCCTCGCCATCTTTCGCTTCGAGCCGGGTGCTGATCTGCAGCTCCAGGTCGGTGGCGGTGAGGGTGAGCTTGTTGCCCTGCTTTTCCAGCAACAGGTTGGAGAGGATGGGCAGGGTATGGCGCCGTTCGACCACGCCAACCACGGCCGACAGGGCGGACAGGAGCGCGTTGCGTTCGCTTTGTATCAATAGCATTTTTATATTCCTGAAATTCGTAATTAAGACGCCAAAATCTGGGAGTAAGTGCTTTTGTATTTACGAATCAACTGATTGCGATAATTTGTACCTGTGGATAAAAGCTGGGTCCACGGGTAGGAATGGGGATGGTTTTCCGGGCGCGACGGGCTTGAGCCAACTTGTGCACATTTCACCCTCAGCCTGTCAGCGTTTGCAGCAACACCAGATAGTCGCGCCCGATATCGGCTTCGGTCTCACGCAGTTCGGCCACCTTGCGGCAGGCGTGGATGACCGTGGTGTGGTCGCGGCCGCCGAAGGATTCGCCGATCTCCGGCAGGCTCTGGTTGGTGAGTTCCTTGGCGAGCGCCATTGCGATCTGGCGGGGACGGGCCAGGTTGCGGGTACGCTTTTTGGAGAACATGTCGGCGACCTTGATCTTGTAGTAGTCGGCGACGGTCTTCTGGATGTTCTCGATCGAGACGATGCGCGAGGTGGCGGCGATCAGGTCGCGCAGGGCTTCCTTCACCAAGTCGAGCGTGATCGGCTTTTCGTGGAAGCGCGAGAAGGCGACCACGCGCTTCAACGAGCCTTCGAGCTCGCGCACGTTGGAGCGCACCTGCTTGGCGATGAAGAAGGCCACGGCCTCGTCGAGCTTGACGTTGTCCGCCTGCGCCTTGGCGAGCAGGATGGCGACGCGCATTTCCAGTTCGGGCGGCTCGACCGCGACGGTGAGCCCCCAGGCGAAACGCGATTTAAGGCGGTCGTCGAGGCCGATGATTTCCTTGGGAAAGGTGTCGCAGGTGATGACGATCTGCTTCTTGTTCTCGATCAGCGAGTTGAACACGTAGAAGAATTCCTCCTGCGTGCGGTCCTTCTTGGCGAGAAATTGGATGTCGTCGACCAGCAGCAGGTCGAGCGACATGTAACGCCGCTTGAGATCATCGAACTGCTTGTTGAGGTAGGCCTTGACCACGTCGTCGACGTAGTCGTTGGCGTGGATGTAACTGATGCGCGCGTCCGGGTGGTTCTGCCGCACGGTATTGCCGATGGCCTGCAGCAGGTGGGTCTTGCCGAGGCCGACGCCGCCGTAGACGAACAGCGGGTTGTAGGCGACGCCCGGGTTGTCGGCGATCTGCAGCGCAGCCGCGCGCGCCAGCTGGTTGGCCCGGCCCGACACGAAATTATCGAAATTGAAGCCCGGATTGAGGCGCATGCCGCTGCCAGGAGCGGGGGCCTGTGCGGCAACCGGGGCGCCCGGCGAGGCAGGGGTGGAAACCGGCGAGCGCGGCGCGGCCTGCTTGCGCGTGAGCGCGTACTGCACGGTCACCGGGCCGTCGTAGAACTCCTGCGCCCAGGCATCGATATGTTCCGCGAATTTTTCGCGCACCCAGTCCATGACGAAATGGTTGGGCGCGAGTATGCGAACGCCGTCGCCGGCGTCGTCGAATATCAGGGGCTTGATCCACGTGCTGAATTGCTGCTGGGTCAGGCTGGCGCGAAAGCGCTCTTGGCAAAGGTCCCAGAAGGAATCCATGGTCGGGTGGCGGGGGGCGGGAAAAGGCATCAGCGTAAACGCGAATCTTACTCCGCATCGGCAGGCTCATCCACAGGCGGACAAAGCCGCAGCCCGCCGCAGAACTTGACATCCCTTGGGGTGCGCGGGTCTAATACGCGGTTTTTCAACGGATTTTTTTGCCGGTTCGTCCGTACTGCGGGCCAGCCGCCGTTCTTCAACGAGGATAGATACCATGAAACGCACCTACCAGCCTTCCACCGTCCGCCGCAAGCGTACCCACGGTTTCCGTGCCCGCATGAAGACCAAGGCCGGCCGTGCCGTGATCAACGCGCGCCGCGCCAAGGGCCGCGCACGTCTGGCGGTCTGATCGACACCGTTCCCGAACCGGCGGCCGCCGTCCCCTGGCGGGATGCGCGCCTGAAGAAACCTGCCGAGTTCGAGCGGGTATTCGCCGAAAACCAGCGCGCCCGCACCGACGCATACCTGGTGCTGGCGCGCCCGAACGCGCTTGGCCATGCGCGTCTGGGCATGGTGGTGGGCAAGCGGCAGCTGCCGCGCGCGGTGGATCGAAACCGAGTCAAACGCTGTGCGCGGGCGGGTTTTCGTCAACTGTTTCCGGAACTGCCCGCCTGCGACTTCGTCGTAAGGCTGCTTGCCCGGCCCGCAGCCGGTACCGAAGTGCGCGAACTGGTGTCTGCCCTGCGCCGCGCCGGCGCGCGTGCCTGTGAGAAATGGCCCGAATCGGCCACGTCATCTTCACTTCTAGCGTCCCATGGATAACCAGCGGCTGATTCTTTTCATCGTCTTTTCCTTTTCTCTGCTCCTGTTGTGGCAGGCCTGGCAGGACAAGCACGCCCCAGCCCCCGCGGCGACGCAGACCACCCCCGCGACAGCCAGCGCCCCCGCCCCCAGCGCAGCGCTG